>CAMGAL010000125.1 GCA_946007445.1 uncultured Mediterranea sp. | reverse complement strand
CGGATTGGTGCCCCTCATCGCCTATCGGACGGCGAAGGTCTATTACGACCGCGACAAGCGCTTTGCCGGCGAGTCCAAGTACCCCCTGCGCAAGATGCTCAACTTTGCCATCGACGGCATCACCTCTTTCTCCGTCAAGCCGGTGCGCATGATTTTCTGGTTGGGCTGCTGCTTCATCCTGGTGGCCTTGGGCGTGATGCTCTATACCCTCCATGCCTACCTGATACACAACACCACTCCCGGCTGGGCCTCGCTGATGGTCTCCATCTGGCTGGTGGGCGGTGTGGTGCTCGTGTCGCTGGGCATCGTGGGCGAGTACATTGGCAAGATCTATATCGAGGTGAAACACCGTCCTCGCTACAACGTCGAGCAGTTGCTGATGCACGACGAGGCGAACCAATGCGGACGCTGATTTGTTGATAGGTCGTTCCCTTTAATCTCCCCGAACACTCTTATGGAAGAAGCTGAGAAGATACTCAATGAGCCGACTGGGCAACCCCGCAAGCCGCGTCGTGGCCGACGCTGGGTGTGGGCGGTGCTGCTCACGCCGCCGGCCCTCTTTCTGACGCTGATGCTGCTGCTCTATGTCCCTCCCATCCAGCAGTTCATCCGCCGACAGGCCACCGCGCTGGCTTCCGATGCCACGGGCATGGACATCCGCATGGAGCGCATCGACTTGCGCTTCCCGCTCGACCTGCTGGTGCGGGGCGTGCAGGTGGTGCAGCCTGCCGACTCCCTGCAGGCGGCCGACACCTTGCTGCAGGTAGCCAGCCTGCGCGTGCGGGTGCAGGCTCTGCCCTTGCTGGGCGGACGGGTGGAGGTGGATGAAGTGAGCCTGCAGCAGGTGCAGCTCTACTCCTCGCATCTGCTGGAAGGAATGCAGCTGAGGGGCCGGTTGGGCCGTTTCCACCTGGTGAGCCACGGCATCGACTTGGCTCGCCGAGAGGTGGTGCTCAACCGCATCGCCCTCGATGATACGCAGGTGGATGTCTGCCTGGCCGACACCACCGATACAGCTGCCGACACCACTGCCACACCCTTGCCCGACTGGAAGATTACGCTCCACGAGCTGGCGCTGGCCGATGTGGGCTTCTCGCTGGCACTACCGCTCGACTCCACACGCCTGACCACACACGTTGGCCAAGCCCGAGTGGCTGAGGCAGAGGCCGACTTGGGGCGCGGATGCTATGGATGGCGGTCGTTCACCCTGGGCGGCTCTTCGCTGAGCTACGATATGGGTACCCTGCCACCCGGCGAGGGGCTGGACGCCTCACACATCGCCCTGCGCGACATAGAGGTAGCGATGGACTCGGTGCTCTGCGAGGGGCGGCATCTCAACGGTGTGCTCCGCCGACTGAGCATGAACGAGCGCAGCGGCCTGAGCATCACGTCGCTCTCCGCACGCCTGCACGCCGACTCGTCGTGCATCCGATTGCCCCAACTGCGCCTGCTGACACCTCATAGCCACCTCACTCTCCAGGCTCAGACCTATTGGGAACTGATAGACATCCCCACCACCGGCCATCTCTCCGGCCGGCTGGATGCCACCATCGGCAAGACCGACGTCATGCTGCTGGCAGGAGCCTTGCCGCAGGCTTTCCGCGAGGCCTATCCTGCCCATCCGCTGCTGGTTCATGCCGCTACGGAGGGCAACCTCAAGCAGATGCAGATTTCTCGCTTCTCCGTCGATTTGCCGGGTGCCTTCAGCCTGCAGGGCGGAGGCGAGTTCCATCACCTCTCCGACAGCCTGGCCCGCAGCGGCGGCGTGGATGTGGAGATGCGTACCTATGACTTGAATTTCCTGACGGCCCTGGCCGGTATGAAGCCCGGCGGGTCGCTCCTGGTGCCCGACAGTATGCACCTGGCCGCCCGCATGGCCTTGGAGGGTCCTCGCTACACGGGGCAGCTCCGGCTGCAGGAGAGCGAGGGCAGGCTCTCGCTGGATGCCATGCTGGATGCGACTGACGAGCAGTATCAGGCCCGTATCAGCATCGACTCGCTGCAGCTGCACCACTTCCTGCCCCAAGACTCGCTCTATCTGCTCACGGCCCATGCCTCTCTGGCGGGCAAGGGGTTCCGGCCGGACCATCCGCGCACCACCGCCCGCCTGGAGGCGGCTCTCGACCGCTTGCACTACGGCCGTTGGCACCTCAGCGGCATGGGGCTCAAGGGTGGGGTGGAGCGCTCCGTGGGCAGTGTGTCGCTCTATAGCCACAACTCCCTGCTGCAGATGCAGGCCGATGCCGATTTGCGGCTGGACCGCCGCTACCTGGATGGCCGGCTGCAGCTGGATGTGCATCAGCTGGACCTCCATGCATTAGGCATCGCCCCCCGACCCCTGAAACGTCCGTTTGCCTTCGCCGTGCAGGGCGAGGCCCGGCGCGACTCCGTGAAGCTGCGCCTCGATGCCGGCGACATGAACCTGCGGCTGCGGGCCCGCAGCACCTTGAAGCAGCTCATGCAGCAGGGCGACCGGTTCATGACCGTGCTTGCCCGCCAGATTGACGAGCGCCGGCTGGATCATGCCGAACTGCGCCGCACCCTGCCCTCGGCCGGTATGCACCTCTATGCCGGGCGCGAGAATCCCGTCAGCTACTTCCTGGCCACCAAGGATATCCGCTACGACGACTTCAAGTTCAGCTTCGGCTTCACGCCGGACAAGGGCATCAATGGCCGCACCGCGGTACATGGCTTGCGCATGGACTCCCTGCAGCTGGACACCCTCTTCTTTGCCATTCGTCAGGACACGGCCCGCATGACCCTGCAAGGCGGTGTAATCAACGGACCGAAGAATCCGCAACAGGTGTTCCGCAGCACGCTGACGGGCGAGATACGCAGTGAGGATGCCGAGCTGACCCTCGACTTCACCGATGGCGACGGCCGCAAGGGAGTGCTCTTCGGGCTCAACGCCCGCCCCCTGAGCGAAGGCCATGGCAAAGGCAACGGACTGTTGGTGCAACTCACCCCCCAGGAGCCCATCATTGCCTATCGGAAGTTCCGCTTCGTCGATAAGGCCAATTGGATTTACCTCCACAAGAACATGCGCGTCTATGCCAACGTGGACATGGACAGCGACGAGGGCCTCTGCTTCCGTATGCAGAGCAATCAGGCTGACACCGTCTCGTTGCAGAATATCAACCTGGAGCTGAGCCGCTTCCAACTCTCGCAGCTGAGCGATGTAGTGCCCTATATGCCCCGTCTGTCGGGCCTCTTCTCGGTGGAGGCGCAGTATATCCGGACGCCCGTTTCCTTGCAGGTGTCGGCCGAGGCCCAGGTGGACGAGTTCACCTACGAGCGGCGTCGGGTGGGCGACCTGGCCTTGGGAGCCACCTGGTTGCCCGGCGAGGAGAACCTGCACTATGTGGACAGCTACCTCACCTACGAGGGGCGCGAGGTGATGACCGCCGGGGGCCGCCTGACGACGACCGAGGGGAGCGACTCCCTGCAGGTGGAGGCGGCGTTGGAGCACTTCCCCCTGGAGATGCTCAATGCCTTCGTGCCCGATGGCATGGTGGCCTTTGCCGGCGATGTGGATGGCTCGTTGGCGGTGGAAGGCTCTGCCGGACAACCCCTCATCAACGGCGAGCTGATGCCGGACAGCGTGTCGCTCTATGCCCGCCAAGTAGGGGCCCGATACCTGTTTGACAAGCGCCCGGTCACCATCCGCGACAACCGCCTGAACTTCGACAAGTTTGCCATCTTCACCACCAGCCGCAACCCCTTCACCATCGACGGCTATGTGGACTTCCGCCGGCTGGACAAGCCGATGGCCTACCTCGACCTGCTGGCCGAGAACTATACGCTGCTCGATGCGCCCCGCACCCGCGAGAGCCTGGTCTATGGCAAGGTGTACGTCGATGTGAAAGCCACCGTGCGCGGCCCGCTGGATGCACCCGTCATGCGTGGCCGCATGAACCTGCTGGGCAATACCAACGTGACCTACGTCATGACCGACTCTCCCCTCACGGTGGAAGACCGGCTGGATGGACTGGTCACCTTCACCTCCTTCAGCGACACCCTGCGCACCGTGGAGGAGGAGACACCTTCCCTCGCGCTGGGCGGCATGGACATGGTCATGATGGTACACATCGACGATGCCGTCCGACTCAGGGCCGACCTCAGCCCCGACCGCAGCAAGTATGTCGAGCTGCAGGGCGGAGGCGACCTGAATATGCAGTACACGCCTCAGGGCGACGTGAGCCTCACGGGACGCTACACCCTGACGGACGGCACCATGAAGTATTCGCTCCCCATCATTCCGCTCAAGGAGTTCAAGCTGGCCGAAGGCAGCTATGTGGATTGGCGGGGCGACATCATGAATCCCACGCTCAACCTCACTGCCACCGAGCGGCTCCGGGCTTCGGTGGCCGATGGCGGCAACGGAGGGACGCGCATGGTGAACTTCGACGTCTCCATTGCCATCAAGAACCGGCTGGAGGCACCCGAACTGGTATTCGACATTGCCGCCCCCGAAGATGCCACCGTGGCCAACGAACTGCAGAGCATGGGAGCCGAGGAGCGCAGCAAGCAGGCCATTGCCATGCTGGCCACCGGCATCTACATGAACAGCGGTGTGAAGGGAGGCGGACTCAACATGAATGCGGCCCTCAACAGCGTGCTGCAGAGCCAGATCAACGCCCTGGCCGGCTCGGCCTTGCAGAGCTCCAACGCCAGCTTCAGCGTAGGCCTGGAGAACCGCACCTCGTCCGAGACGGGCGACACCCAGACAGACTACAGCTTCCGCTACTCCCAGCGCATCTTCGGCGACCGCGTGCAGATCAACATCGGCGGCAAGTACTCCGCCGGAGGCAGCAACACCGGCAACGACGTGGAGTCATTCATCGACAACATCTCCCTGGAGTACCGCATCGACCGTTCGGGCGGATGCCACGTCCGCGTGTTCTACAACAAGAACTATGAAAGTGTGCTCGACGGCGAGATTACCGAGACCGGCGCCGGACTAGTCCTGCGCCGGAAGATGGATCGCCTGAGCGAATTGTTTATCTTAAGAAGGAGGAAGCAACCATGAGGCAAAACCCACTCTATGTCCTGATACTCGGTCTGCTGCTGGCAGCCTGTTCCACCACCAGCCACCTGCCCGAAGGCGAACAGCTCTACATCGGCCAGAAACCGATGAAGATAGAGAATCCCGTGCCTACCACCGTGGGCGAGACGGCCATCGAGGAGCTGGAGGCGGCGCTGGCCAAGGCGCCCAACAACTCCTTCCTGGGCAGCTCCACCCTGCGCACCCCGCTGCCCGTGGGCCTCTGGTTCTACAGCGGCTTCTCCTCCTACGCCGACAAGCGAGGGTTTGGCCGCTGGGTGTACGACCGCTTTGCCGCTACGCCCGTCACCCTCTCGGCCGTCAATCCCGGCATCCGCCAGAAGGCCGCCCAGAACATCCTGCGCGACTATGGCTACTTCAACGGGCGAGTCAGCTATCAGACCTTTGTCAGCCCCAAGGACTCGCTGAAGGTCAAGCTGCAATACACGGTCGATATGCGCCAGCCCTACTTCATCGACACGCTGGAGTATCGCGGCTTCACACCCCGCACGCAGCGCATCATGGAGCTGGGCCGCCGCCGCTCCCGGCTGGCCGCCGGCAGCCAGTTCAATGTGCTGGACCTCGACGGCGAGCGCACGCGCGTCAGCACCCTGCTGCGCAACGTGGGTTGCTACTATTTCCGGCCCGACTACCTGACCTACCAGGCCGACACCACCCAAGTGCCTGGAGGACACGTCAGCCTGCGCATGGTGCCGGTGGCAGGTATGCCCGAGGCGGCCCAGAAGCCCTTCTATACGGGGCAGACCTCCTTCTTCCTCTACGGGCGCAACGGCGAGCAGCCGGACACCATGACCCTCTACAAGGACCTCCGCATCTACTACCACGACAAGCTGCGGGTGCGCCCCTCCATGCTCTACCGCTGGCTCAACTACCGCGACTACCGCTACAAGCGCCCCGTGCAGGACAGTGCCGGCGTGTCGCGCCAGCGCCGCTACGAGAATCTTTACAGCCTCTACCGGCAGACCCGCATCCAGGAGCGCCTGGCCAACGTAGGCATCTTCCGCTCTGCCGAGATGCGCTACCAGCCGCGCGACACGGCCCTGGTGGCCGATACGCTCGACCTCTTCATCCATGCCGCCCTGGACAAGCCCTACGATGCCGAGCTGGACTTCAACATCAAGATGAAGAGCAACAACCAGACCGGCCCCGGAGCAGCGTTCACCCTGACCAAGAAGAACGTCTTCGGAGGCGGCGAGTCGTGGAACGTCGAGCTGAAAGGCTCCTACGAGTGGCAGACCGGCAAGAACAGCACCTCGCTGATGGACAGCTACGAGTGGGGAATCTCCACCTCGCTGGCCTTTCCGCGCGTGGTCTTTCCCCGCCTGGGCGACCATGAGTACGACTTCCCCGCCACGACCACCTTCAAGCTCTATGTCGATCAGCTCAACC
>CAMGAL010000124.1 GCA_946007445.1 uncultured Mediterranea sp. | reverse complement strand
CGTCGCGACGACCCATCAACTCGATGAGATCCTTGCGGGCATAGGCATAGTTCAGACGAGCCAGATAGGAGACATAACCATTCTGATTAGATCCACCGCTGATGGACTGATTAGCAGCTTCAGAGGAGGCCGTATTCAAGTCGTCCAGACCTTCATAGAGCAGACCCTTGCGCTGGGCGGTAATGTTCTTGTAGGTATTGCGCTCGGCATTGGCACCAATCATGGCAGCCACGTTATGCACGTTGGCAAAGGTGTGGTGATAGTTCAGCTGCAACAGGTAGTTCTCGTAGAACGTGCGCTGTATGCGTTCCTTCACGTAGGTATCCTTCTGCTGGTTGATGGTCACCTTCTGACTGCCGTCCCAATAGCCCACATAGTACGTGGTCTTGGTCTCGGTCTGCACGTTGTTGTTCTTGATGAATGCCCACGAAGCCGTGGCATCGAAGTCCTTCGAGATGGTGGCCTTCAAGGTGTTGGAGTAACGGAAGGTCTCGAACTCCTGGTTGTTCTTACCACCACCCTTCATGGCTGACAGCGGCGAACGACCGGCCACGTAGTAGTCGTAGAACTCACCCGAAGGAGTGTAGGCCGGACCGGCCGGACAGTCGTACATACCCGAGTTGTTGCCGTCGATACCATCGCGCGGAGCCTCCACATAGCGGTTGCTGTACGACATGTTGGTGTTCAAGGTCAGCCAGTTGGTCAGGTCGAAATCCACATTCAGGCGGGCATTGTACTTCTTGGCACCATCATACACCGCAGTGATGATGGAGCGGTCGTTGGCATACCCCATCGAAGCCATCCAACGGGCACGCTCGCTGGAGCCCTGCACGCTGAGGTTGTGCTGCGTAGAGAAGGTAGTGCCATAGATCAGGTCGAGCCAGTTGTTGTCGGAGAAGTGGTGGAGCACACCGTTGCCATCCGTCCAGTCGAAGTCCTGATTGACCGCCATTTTATCAATCAGCCAGTAGTTTTCCATGCCATTATCAGCATAGGCCGCATTGGCGGGAGCCTTCTTGCCACCTGCCTCCAGCGTGGTGAACCACCACTGGCCGTTCCAGTAACGCTGGGTGATGATTTCACCGCCCTGACCATCGCTCTTCACATAGTCCTGATAGGTAGCATCCACCATGGCATTGGCCCAGGTCTTCATATTAGCCAGGGGAATGACATTGGCCGTGGTATTGGCCGTCACCATACCGTTGTAGTTTACTTTGATCTTGTCGCCCTTCTTACCTTTCTTGGTAGTTACTAGGATGACACCGCCGGCGGCACGGCTACCGTAGATGGCCGCTGAGGCATCCTTCAGAACCGACACATTCTCAATGTCGTTGGGGTTCAGTGAGCTGAACTCCGTATTGCTGATGACAGGCACACCGTCTCTGAACTCCGTATTGCTGATGGCAGGCACACCGTCAATGATGATGAGCGGAGAGACACTGTTGATGGACGAAGCACCACGCAGCTGGATGTTCATATCCTCGTTACCGGGACGGGCTGAGGTGCGGGTAATGGTCAGACCGGGAATCTGGCCCTGCAGACCGATAACCGTGTTGGACACGGGACGGCTCTCCAGTACATCGCCACCCACCGAAGCTACAGCTCCCGTCAGGGTAGCCTTCTTCTGCGTACCATAACCTACGACCACCACCTCTTCCAGCAGTTCGCTATCTTCCTTGAGGACGATGCGCAGATTGGTCTCATTGCCTTTGATGGCAATCTCCTGGCTCTTGTAGCCGATGTAGGTGATGACCAGCGTGCCCTTGCCGGCACAGGTGATGGAGAAATTACCGTCGAGGTCGGTGATGACACCATTCGTCGTGCCTTTCACCACGACATTGGCACCGATGATGGGCTCGCCCATGGCATCGACTACCGTACCCTTCACTTTGGCAGCTTGCTGCACAGTGTGCGTTTCCCAACTCTCAGCATAAGCTTGCTGCGGACAGATGGTCCACAGAGCAGAAGCCATCGCTGCCGGGAAGAGAACGCTTTTCATGGCATGATTCAGAAAATCATTCTTCATACTTAATAGAATTAAATTTAACAATATAATAAAACAGTCTCAAATGCATTGTTTCAGATAGTCGCGCACTTGCTGGCGACTGGCGTAGAGATGGCTTTCCACCGTACGCAGGGAGACGCCCAGCGCCAGTGCAATGTCTTTAGCCGAATGTTCCTCATAGCGACTCAACTCGTACACCTTGCGGCGCTGGGCCGAGAGGCAGAGCACAGCCCGATGTTCGCACTGCTGCAGGTCGCGGGCCAGAATGCCGCTTTCGGTTTCGCAGCTGGCTGTAGGCAACGTATCGTAGAGATAAGCATCAACCTCCTGACGCTTGTAGTAGCGGCGCAAGTAGTCGGTCAGCAGGTTGCGCGTAATGGTGAAGACAAACGAGCGGATGGTCTGCGGCAGCAGCACCTGCTCATACTCCATCAGATGAAGAAACACATCCTGAGTCAGATCGCGGGCCTCTTCCTCTCTACCTATTCTATAAAGGAGGTAGCCATACACCTTGCCTTGCAGGGCTTCGTAGGTCTCGGCTATCAGCGTGTGTGATGAATGCTTTGGGTTCTTCATGTGTTAGAAATCTGTTAGGGTGCGTTGGATGATTACGATGCAAAGATAGAGGGATAAATTGACACCCTGACAGAGTATAAAGCCGAATCAATCGCATCCAATCGGGAGCGACTAATTATTTCATAATTCACTGATAAACAGACTCCTAATTATTTGAGACTGATAGTATCACCTAATTATTTGAGACTGAAAAGAGGTAAAAATCGGTTTCCCGCCGGATGTTGCGGGCAGGCACCGCACCTGCTCCGTACCTGCCTCGCTACTTCTTCGCTGTTTCTTCTCTGTTTCTTCGCTCATCCTTCGCTCGTTCATCGCTCCTATAGGAACGGACGTTGAGCGAAGGATGAGCGAAGAAACAGCGGTTTTGGTACGGCCCATGTACGGAGCAGAGGGAGGGTCGGCAGATGGGAAACAGGCAGCCAAGAGGGCGATGGTGCAACCAGACGCAACAGAGCGCAACTGGCACGGCAAATGGGCACAGTGTCTCCCCTCGCCTTACCTTTGTGGCAGTCAAAGGAGGAGAGATATGAAGACAAGGATAAACACGAATCGTAGCAACCAGCGCATGGCAGGAGAGGGGTCACTCCTTGTGCTGCTTGATGTACTCATTGGGGGTAATGCCGGCCATCTTCTTGAAGGAGCGGAAGAAGGAGGCACGGGAACTGAAGCCACAGCGCTTGGCCAAGGCATCGAGCGTGAACTTCTCGTACTCGCCGTTCTTCACCAACTGCTTGAACTCATCCATGCGATACTGGTTCACATAGTCGTAGTAATTGCGCTCCAGATACTGGTTGAAGAAGTACGACAGGCTGTGGGGGGAGGCTTGGAGCAGGGAGGCCAGCTCGGCTATCTTCAGTTCGGGGTTGAGGTAGGGTTTCTCACGCCGCATCAGCTGCTCCAGACGTGTATTCAGCCGGCGGCACTCATCGTCGCTGTAGCTCAGTTTTTTGTACTTCTCCTCTACCACCTCCTTGGCAGGCTCTTCGGGCGCATGGCGTTCCATGAGATCCGAGAGGGTAACAACTTCCGACACCAAGCGCTGGTGGGTCTGACGGTAGCGCAGCCAGGCAGCCATGGCCAATATGACAAGCAGCCCCAGGACGGCCAGCCAAGGCCATGGGCCGTCCTCTATCCGGAACGTCACGACCGACTCCGTGTCAGGTCGGCCGGCCAGACGCACCCGGAAGGTATGGGTTCCGGCATAGAGATTGTAGTAGCTCACCTCCGTCTTGCCCGACAGGCGCACGTACCCCTCGTCCACCCCATCGAGTTTGTACTCGAAGGCCATCGACGGATGGGCCGTGTAGGAGAAATCGGAGAGGCAGAAGGTGAGATTGCGCTGCGTAGGCTCCAGCGTCAGCACGGGTGCTGCCGCCGAGAGCTGGGCAAAAAGAGAGACGGAGTGATGGCCATCAATCAGGACATCGGTCACCTTGGCATGGCCCCGACGGGAAGAAGCAGCCGACAGGTCGGAAAGGCGGGCATAAAGCAGACCCTCGTTGTTTCCCAGCCAGAGTGTGCCCTCGTCATCGATGAGGGTAGGACAAAGGGTAAAGACCTGGCCGGGCAGGCCGTCCACAAAACCATAGGGGCGGAAGTTGCCCAACGAGTCGCAGGCATAGAGTCCGTTGGAGGTGCCTATCCAGAAGCAGTGGCTCTCGTCCTCGGCCAGCGACAGACATTCCAGACCGTCCAGCGGAGTGCCGGGCATAAGGCGCTGGAAGCTGCTCATCGTCAGGTCGGACGTACAAATAGTGCCCCGGTCGGGATAGAAATGGAGGCGATGGCCACTGTCTTCATAGACCACGCGGATTTTCTCGTGCTGGATGAATCCTTCGGGAAAGAGGTCGGTGCGCAGGCGCCCCGCCGATGCATCCCACAGGCACATGCCCGTCTCGGTGCAAATCCAGCCTTTGCCGGTGGAGTCGAAAAAGATTTCATAGACCTGGTCAGCGGGGAGCTTGGAGTCGGCCGCCGTGTAGTGAGCCAAGCGATGGCCGTCGCGATAGCAGAAGAGGCCGTGCGAAGTGCCTATCCAGAGCTGTCCGGCAGCATCGCGCCTCATGCAGAAGATGTGCCCTTTGCGGAAGGGGAGCTGCTCCTCAGCCTCGAAGTCGTGCAGGCTGAGGTCATCAGGACAGAAGCGATACATGCCTCCACCGTAGGTGCCAATGAGGTAGTCGCCACCCGCAGGCTCGATGCAGAACACCATGCCCGATCGCATCTGCCGGTTGCTGAAGTAGCGGTGGCGATCAGTCTGCTCGTCGATGAAAAAGAGGCCGTCGCGCAGGCCGATGAGCTTCTGTCCTCCGCGGATGCAGAGCGATCGCACCTCCCTTCCCTTGGTGGAGAAGGCAGCAGCGGAACAACTGTAGGTGTGAAAGAGCGGTTGCTGGAAGAGCGAATAGTCCAGCCCTGCCTGGTAGTAGCCTATCCAGAGGAGTCCATCGCGGTCTGTCATCAACGAGTAGACAGAGTTAGAACGGATGGAGCCCTCTGCGTGGGGCTGATGAATCAGACGCTGCACCACCCGACGTTGCTTCAGGTCTATCAGGCTCACTCCTCCACCGTCGGTTCCTACATAGAGCAGGCCGTCCGGACCTACGGACAGGGAGGAGACCACGTTGCAAGCCACGTCGTATGGTTGGGAAAAGGTGGCGGTAGGTATGTCGAACGCTATCAGGCCATGCTCCATCGTGCCGATGAAGAGGGTCTGCCCGATGCGTAGCATGGTGCGAAATTGGCATTGGTGTGTTCCATCCATCAGCTCTCGGTGGTGGTGAGACAGGAGCCGGCGGGTGCGTTTGGAGAAGGCAAAGAGGCCGTCGTGGGTGGCCAGCCAGAGCTGATCGTCGTCGCCCTCGCAAATAGCCATCACGCTGTTAGCCGGAGCGAAGGCATCCTTGTCGAGCAGCACCTGATGAAACGTGCCCTCTTGGTAGACGTAGAGACCGCGCTCACTGCCGATATAGAGCGACCGGCCACTGGCGTACAGCGAGAAGATGTTGCCGTTGAAGGTTTCGGGCAGCACCTGTTCCAGCACATCCAGCGTACGGTTCAGACGCCAGAGGCCGGAGGCACTGCCCACCCAGATGTCACGGTCTGGCAGTTCGGCTATGGCATTCACGCGCTTGCGGTTCTCGTCTTTCCCCTTCAGGGGGTAGTTCCAGAGGCGCACTCCATCGTATACATCGAGTGCATGGTCGGTACCTATATAGACAAATCCCAAAGAATCTTTGTAGAAAGCATTGACCAGCAGTCCCGACAAGCCTTCGCTTGCAGTCATTCCCCGGAATGTGTATGTGTGGGCCTGCAGGAGGCAGCTGCAGAGAGCAAACAGGAGGAGAAGTATATGCTGTGTGTGGTTTTTCATCGTATATGAAGTTGTTTTCAGGCAACAAATATAGAGAAAATCCTAAAATCAGCCATAAGTCACCACTTATTTTTGCAAATAGAACGGGCAACGCAGAATCTTATCTTTTGAATGATTGACAAATGTCACATCTGGTGTCACTCTACCTCCAAGAGGGTACGACCACCGGAAGTCACACGATAGCTCTGCGGTGTTGAGATGATGGTATCTACACGCCCGCTCTTCAGTGTCACGCGGATGCCGACGCCATCCGTCAACCCCGGCGGAGTGAAGAACTCGACGTGCGATATGGTAGAAGGCAGGTGGCTGTCGCTCGGCTCGAAGATGGCGACGAACGGATGCGACCAGGCATCGCCCTGCTGACGGGCCACGTAGGTGAGCACCGGCTGCTCCTTCACCTCGTAGGGCATGAAGCTGCCCAGGCGCTCGTACTCCAAGTTGGCCGGCGAGAGGGCACGGAACACCTTGCGACCTTCGGCTCCCTGCATCCACATCGTCATGTCGATGCGACGCCCATCGGGGCAGTCGGTGGTGAAGGTGGCCCGCACGTCGCGCGAGGTCGTGGCGGAGTGCTTGTCGTAGATGTAGCTGTAGGCATAGAGGTGGCCGCCGGCAAAGGCCAGCTCGTCAGTGGGTTGCAGGGGGAGTGGCGAACCATCGGCGGCGGTGAGCGTCATCCGTTGGCCCAAGTTGTGGTAGAAGTAGTCGTGGAACTTGTCGCGTCCATTGCGACGGCGG
>CAMGAL010000123.1 GCA_946007445.1 uncultured Mediterranea sp. | reverse complement strand
GAGCAACAGGGCACCTACGGAGTGGTCGCCGAACGTACGGTTGTAGTTCAGCTGGGCTTCGAAATACCAGTCGCGCGCCCTACCTGTAGATTCGCTGTAGGTGACGGGGGTGTTCTCTCCATCCTTCCTGTAGAGGATAGTGCCGTCGTCCTGAATGACAGGGAAGTAAGTGGCACGCTTCGCCAATCCCTCCTTGGTCACGTTGAACATATTGTTGTACGAGCCCTTGAGTTTCATGGCAAGCCCTTTGGTGATGAAATCGAGCTTCTGATTCAATGCCAGGTCCAGTTGCAACTTGTTGTTGTTATAGTGGAAATAACCGCCTGTACCTCCACTATTATAATAGGTCATGGCGCTGCCTCCCACGAAGGGCAAGGTCAGGCCGTCGGCATAGTCAGTGGTAGTACTGATATACTTGCCGTCAACAATGCCCGGACTGCTGAACGGCGTGGCTTGCAGCATGCTCATAATCATGCCGGAAGCTCCCTGACTGGTACGCGGCTTCTGCGAATTGTCCACCGTGCCGGCCAGGTTGAACGACAACGTGGTCGTCTTGCTGACATCCAGGTCGAGATTAGCGCGGTAGTTGAAGCGCTGATAGCGGTAGTCGTAGTGAAAATCATCAAATTCCTCGAACAGACCACCCTGAGTCATCAAACCGGCAGAGACGAAGTAACGCATCGTCTTCGTTCCGCCACTGATGTTGATGTTATGCTTGGACTGCATGGTCACATCCTTCATGATGTAGTCCACCCAGCGCATGTTGGGGAAGCGGATGCGGTCGCTGCCATCCTTGAACTTCTGCAGCACCTCGTCGGAGAACATCGGTGTAAAGGTCTCGCCACTGCTGAAGTCGAAGTCGTTTCGCTGCATCTGGTTGAAGAATGTGCCATATTCATAGCTGTTGGCCTGCTCCAGCATACTGGTCGGTGTCAGTGCCGAGAAGGAGGTGTTGATGTCTATCTTGGCTTGTCCCTCCTTACCGCGCTTGGTGGTGATCAGTACCACACCGTTGGCTCCGCGCACTCCGAATACAGCTGTAGCCGAAGCATCTTTCAATACGGTGATACTCTCTATATCCTCCGGATCGATGTCCGACATGGAACGTTCCACACCATCCACCTGAATCAATGGGGCGGAGTCGGCCCATGTGCCCTGTCCGCGCACGAAGATGGCAGCACCATCTGAGCCCGGTTCGCCCGAATACTGCACAGTGGTCACTCCTGACAACTGACCGGCCAGCACATTGTTCACCGAAGAGACTGGCGTACGGACCAGGTCGTCCGACTTCACGCTCGAGAGCGCACCGGTCACCGTCACCTTCTTTTGTACACCATAAGCTACTACCTCCACCTCGGCCAGCATTTCAGAATCCTCTTCCAGCACGATTTGCAAAGAGCTCTTTCCTGCTACGGAGATGGTCTGAGTCTTGTAGCCTACGAAACTGATTTGAATCGTTCCATTCGAAGGAACGCCCGGGAGCGTGAAATTTCCGTCGATATCGGTAATCGTACCACTGGTAGTGCCTTTAATCACCACACTTGCTCCAATCACCGGTTCACCGGTCTTGTCGACCACTGTTCCCGAAACTGTGATGCTTTGCGCATGGGCCGTGATGGCCAACACGGATAACAAAGCAACAAAGAACAACCGCCGGATGATGTCCGGACAGCCATAAAGAATTGTCTTTATGTTCTTCATACATTAAATATTAAGTTAATAAAAGGGTTATTGTTTCTTCTTTCTCCAGTTCCTCTTTCATAATAGAATTATAATATCAAAGGAAATGTACATACAATCCAATGGATTTACCTAATTACCGTTTTTCATTCGTCAATTATTTAAGTTATACAAAGTTCAAAAGAAACCCTCATAAATTATAGGCAGGTTCTTTTAGCTATGAAAATTGTTGCAAATATATCGGTAAATACCCCGTACAACAATAGAAAATAGTTCAAGCGCATGAAAAAACGTCCATTTCCCATGAAAAATCATACAAAAGCATGGAAAAGTCACCAACAAACCCCTTTTTGTAGGATTTTCATCTTGTCGTTAGCGACAAAATGACGATATTTGTACTTGCAATCACATATATATAATCCATCCAATCAGTATCATGAAACAGTTATTCTTTTCTCTGCTCCTGCTATTCACCGGCATAGGAGCGAACGGGCAGAGCCCGTCACAGAGTGTCATCATCGACAGCTCTACCAAGTCATCGACCACCTCCACGCAGTATGGTCAGGTATGTGGGTATATCTACCAGGGCGTGTACACCTACAAGGGCATCCCCTATGCCCAGGCCGGGCGTTTTGAAGTGCCACAGCCACCCACTCCCTGGACGGGCATCCGCTCTTGCCGCACCTACGGGCCTTCCTGTCCGCAGCCCAAGACCAACCGTTGGGACAACGATGCCGGTGCCTTCTTCTATCTATGGTACGAAGGGCGGCAGAACGAGGACTGCCTGCGTCTGAACATATGGACCAAAGGCATCAATGACGGCAAGAAACGCCCCGTTCTGGTGTGGCTGCATGGAGGAGGGTTCGTAGAGGGATGCGGACAAGACCATCCCGGATATCATGGCCACAACCTGGCGGACAAGGGAGATGTGGTGGTCGTCTCCATCAACCATCGCCTCAACACCTTGGGATATACCGATTTGTCGGATTTCGGCTCGAAATACAAATACTCCGGCAATGTAGGCAACATCGACATTGTGGCCGCTCTGCGCTGGGTGCGCGACAACATCAGCCACTTCGGTGGCGACCCCAACTGTGTCACCATTTTCGGCCAAAGCGGTGGCGGTGCAAAAGTCTCCAGTATGCTCTGCATGCCCATGGCCAAGGGGCTGTTCCATCGAGCCATGATTATGAGCGGCTCGGGATTCATGTGCGGCATGAAGCACGACCTGGCCCGCAAGGTGGGACGCAGAACAGTGGAACTGCTGGGACTGACAGCCGCCAATATCGATGAGATACAGCAGATACCCTACGAGAAGCTCTATCAGGCCAACACCCAGGCCATGAAAGAGATGGCCTCTGAAGGACACCGCACTCCGTCGGGACGCTCCATGACGTGGGAACCCGTAGTAGACGGCGATGCCCTGCCGCAACCGTTATGGGAGAACGGTTCGGAAAAGCTTAATCAGGACATTCCTCTCATCATCGGCTCCACCATCAACGAATTTGTAGGCGGTCGCAGACCCGGCCAAGGAGTCAGTTCTTGGGATGATGTCAAGCGCGACCTGCAGTCCACCATGGGTTCTCAAGCCGATGTCTATGTAGAGGGCTACCGCCAGGCATATCCTGCAGGCACCATCGAGCAGCTCTACCGCCTCGACACCATGGTGCGTCCGGCAGCCCTGCTGCAATGCCAGAAGCGGGCAGCCACAGGCGGAGCACCTGTGTGGAACTATCTGTTCGCCTACGAGTCGCCTGCCGAAGACGGTGGTTTCCATTCGGGACACAATCTCGACATCCCTTTCTGGTTCAACAACGTGATACGCAGTGCCAACATGACCGGAGCCACTCCGGAGGGCATCGAACTGGGCGAAACCATGAGCGAAGCCTTGATTCGCTTCGCACGCACCGGCTCTCCCTCGGCTGAGGGAATGCCCGAATGGAAGCCTGTCACGACCGGACAGGTTCACACGCTCATTTGGGAGTGTCCGCGTCCCCGACTGGTCACCAACCACGACCAGCCGCTCTGGAAATGAGGAAGGAAGAGGTGGGTACCGCTTCTCCGTCGGCCACCCCAGTCGGGGTTTCCGGTCGTCGATTACTAAGCCGGCTATGGGGCAAAAGAGATCCTTCTACTTGATTCCCCGCTCGCGCTTGATGAGTTCGTAGGCTTCGCTGATTTGCTTGAACTTCTCTTCAGCGGCTTTCTGCACGTCGGGACCCAGAGAGGCTACGGTGTCGGGGTGGTGCTTCAAGGCCAGACGGCGATAGGCCCGCTTCACCTCGTCGTCGGTAGCTGAGGGGCTGACCTCCAACACTTGGTAGGCAGCCTCAGCAGAGGGCTTGCCCAGATTGAGCAGGGAGTTGACTTCGCTATCGGTCAGTCCGATGAGTTGTGCCACCTCGCGCAGGGCGTTCGTCTCTTCACGACTGACGTTGCCATCGGCCCGGGCAATGCCTGCCAAGAAGCTGAGCAGCTGCAGGCGTTGCTCGTAGTTCATGTAGAGAGCTATCTGCTGGGCACACTCGCGGATGGTGTTGCGAAAGGCTTGGGGCGAACGGGCATCCATCTGCTTCTTCTGCTCGAAGAGGTTGAGCAGAATCTGCTCGCCTTGCGCCACGGCCTGTTCGCCAAAGTTGGTACGCAGGAAACGACGCACATACTCCATCTCGCTGTGCATGATGCGCCCATCGGCACTGATGATGTAGGAGGCCATAGCCAGTAGGCTGAACAGGAAGCTGTTGCGCTGGCCTTCGTCATAAGAGGAGGAGGTGTGTGGCGGTTCGCGATAAGGGGTTTCGTCGCCTGCCGTGGCGTTTTCAAAGAGTGAGCCGATGGCATATCCGGCCAAGGCTCCCAAGGGACCGCCGGCCATCCAGCCCAGCACGCCACCTATCCATTTGCCCATTCCCATAGCGTTTGAGTTTTTAAGTTTATTAGTTTTTTAGGGAACACAGAGACACAGAGACACGGAGATTATCTTTTTTATTCCTCTGTGTCTCCGTGCCTCTGTGTTAGGATTTTCTATGTTTTGGATTTATTGTTTTACTTGCAAGCGCAGCGGGGCTTCAGTTGCTTGAAGAAGTCGTTGCCCTTGTCGTCCACCAGGATGAATGCGGGGAAGTCCTCCACCTCAATCTTCCAGATGGCCTCCATGCCCAGTTCGGGATATTCTACGCACTCGATGCTCTTGATGTTGTTCTGCGCCAGAATAGCAGCAGGTCCACCGATGGAGCCGAGGTAGAAGCCACCATGCTTCTTGCAGGCATCGGTCACTTGCTGGCTGCGGTTACCCTTGGCGAGCATAATCATGCTGCCGCCGGCGCTCTCGCCGAGGGCCACGCAGGGGTCCATACGGCCGGCTGTGGGGGGGCCCATGGAGCCGCAAGCCATGCCGGCAGGTGTCTTGGCCGGTCCGGCGTAGTAGATGGGGTGGTCTTTGATGTACTGGGGGAGTTCTTCACCACGGTCCAGACGCTCCTTCAGCTTGGCGTGGGCAATGTCACGGCCTACGATGATGGTGCCGTTCAGCGACAGGCGGGTAGCTACGGGGTACTTGGTCAGCACCTTGAGAATCTCGCTCATCGGCTGGTTGAGGTCAATCTTCACGGCATCGCCTTCACCGGCTTCGCGCAGGGCAGCAGGAATCAGCTCGCCCGGACAGTCGTCCATCTTCTCAATCCAGATACCGTCCTTGTTGATCTTGCACTTGATGTTGCGGTCGGCCGAGCAAGATACGCCCAGACCGATGGGACAAGAGGCACCATGACGGGGCAGACGAATGATGCGCACGTCGTGAGCCATGTACTTGCCGCCAAACTGAGCACCCAAGCCGATGCGGTAAGCCTCTTCGAGCACCTGCTTCTCCAGCTCCACGTCGCGGAAGGCACGGCCATACTCATTGCCCGTGGTGGGCAGTTCGTCGTAGTAGTGGGTGGAGGCCAACTTCACGGTGAGCAGGTTCTTCTCGGCCGACGTGCCGCCAATGACGAAGGCTATGTGATAGGGCGGACAGGCTGCCGTGCCCAGGGTCTTCATCTTCTCCACCAGGAAGGGTACCAGCGTGGCGGGGTTGAGCACAGCCTTGGTCTCCTGATAGAGGTAGGTCTTGTTGGCCGAGCCGCCACCCTTGGTGACGCAGAGGAAGCGGTACTCCATGCCCTCGGTAGCCTCCAGGTCAATCTGTGCGGGCAGGTTGCACTTGGTGTTCACTTCGTCGTACATGGTGAGGGGAGCGTTCTGCGAGTAGCGCAGGTTCTCCTCGGTATAGGTCTTGTAGACACCGAGCGACAGGGCCTCCTCGTCGCAGTAGCCGGTCCACACCTGCTGGCCCTTCTCGCCGTGGATGATGGCCGTACCGGTGTCCTGGCAGAGAGGAAGCTTGCCTTTGGCCGACACTTCGGCATTGCGCAGGAAGGTCAGTGCCACATACTTGTCGTTGTCGCTGGCCTCGGGGTCGCTGAGAATCTTGGCCACCTGCTCGTTGTGCGAGCGGCGCAGCAAGAACGATACATCACGGAAGGCGGCGTTTGCCATGGCTGTGAGGCCCTCTTTCTCGATTTTCAGAATAGGTTTTCCTTCAAACTCGCTGACGGACACATAGTCCTTGGTCAGCAGATAATACTGAGTCTTGTCTTCTCCATGCTCAAACATGGGTTGGTAATGGAACGGAGGATTTGCCATACTTTCTATTAAGTTTATGAGTTGATGAGTTTTTTAGTTTTTCGCAAAGGTATGAACTATTTCAGAGAAAAGCAATGTAGATTCCTCAATTTTTCAGGGAACTGTTCTCTACCCGCTTCATGCGCTCTATCAGCTCGTCGCCCAGGGCGGTCTTGGCCTCGATGTGGCGCAATACGGCGGTGACGAAGGGGTTGCTCTCGAAGTCGCCGCGCACCTGCTCGAAGTCCAGCTCCTTCTCCAGGCGTGAACCGTCGGCACCGAAGCCGGTCATGGAGGCCATGGAGAACTCCTTCTTGGCATCGTCGTACACCATGCGGTCAAGCCCAACAACGGC
>CAMGAL010000122.1 GCA_946007445.1 uncultured Mediterranea sp. | reverse complement strand
AGCAGGGGCGTGAAATTCCACCCCGCCTGTTTGACCTGACCTCACTACAGGTGGAGTGCAACAAGAAGTATGGCTTCTCGGCAGACGAGACGTTGAAACTCATTCAGTCGCTGTATGAAAAAAAAGTTGCCACCTATCCGCGTGTGGATACCACGTTCCTCAGTGATGATATCTATCCCAAGTGCCCCGGCATTCTGAAGGGGCTCAAGGGCTACGAAGCCTATACCCAAGTGCTGGAGGGCACTACACTGCCCAAATCCAAGAAGGTGTTCGACAATTCCAAGGTGACCGATCACCATGCCATCATCCCGACTGGGCAGCCCCCTGTTAACCTCTCTGACATGGAGAGACGGGTGTTTGACCTCATAGCCCGCCGATTCATTGCCGTTTTCTATCCTGACTGTAAAGTGGCAACCACGACTGTTGTGGGCCAGGTGGAGCAGATTGATTTCAAGACTTCCGGGCGTCAGATTCTGGATCCGGGCTGGCGGACGGTCTTTTCAGCTCTGCCGACCACGTCGCAGGAGGAACGTGACCCCAATGCCGAGGAAGAGCGCTCATTGCCATCGTTCACCAAAGGAGAGAGTGGCCCTCATCAACCCGACTTGTTGGAGAAGTGGACACAGCCGCCCAAGCCCTACACCGAGGCTACGCTGCTGCGGGCCATGGAGACGGCCGGCAAGCTGGTGGACAATGATGAACTACGCGATGCGATGAAGGAAAATGGTATAGGCCGGCCTTCTACCCGGGCTGCCATCATCGAAACGCTGTTCAAGCGCAACTACATCCGCAAAGAAAGAAAGAACCTGAAGGCTACGCCTACCGGGGTGGAACTGATACAGACCATTGACGAAGAGCTGCTCAAGTCGGCCGAATTGACAGGTATCTGGGAAAAGAAACTGCGAGAAATCGAACGGCGTACCTACGATGCCTCACAATTTCTGGAGGAATTGAAGCAGATGGTGACAGAGGTGGTGCATCATGTGATGAGCGACACCCACTATCGTACTATTTCTATTCAGCCTGTTCAGGATGCTCCCAAAGAGGCGGTTGCCGGCAAGGCTTCGGCTGCTGATGCTTCGTCTGAAGCCCCTGCTCGCAAACGTACTCCCCGCAAGCCGAAGAGCAAGGTCGCTGCTTCGCCTATGGCTCCTCAGCAAGGGGTAGAAGAGGGACAGCCCTGCCCACTTTGTGGCAAGGGAACGATTATCAGGGGCAAGAGTGCATTCGGTTGCTCCCGGTGGAAGGAAGGATGCTCCTTCAGACAGGCTTTCTGAACCTGTTAAATCTTGAATAGCATGCCGCCAATGTTGTCGACCGGCGCTCCCGTCACCGACCGGAGGCAACTCGGTTCATCGGCCATATAGAGCGCTCCTAAGAAGGCGAATATCAAGGCCTCCTTGTACTCGATGATGAGCTTGTCCGGTATCACGATGTCGCACGGACAGAGTGCCCTCATGCGCTCGATGAGGAACTTGTTGTAGGCACCTCCACCGGTCACCAACATCTTGCTCCGCCGGGTCTGTGTGCCGGGATGACGCTGGATGGTCTGTGCCACCTGCTGGGCGGCATGTTCGTAGAAGGTGCGCAAGCGGTCCTCCAGAGAGAGTTCGTAGCTTTCCAATAGCGGATAGACCTCGTTCTCCACCCATTCGCGTCCCAGTGATTTGGGGCCCTCCTGATGGTAGTAGTCCATGGCGTTTAGGCGTTCCAGTAGCGGGAACCAGACCTTTCCGCTGCGGGCCAACAGTCCGTCGCGGTCGAACTCCTGCCCGATTTGCCGGCAATAGTGGTTGATGACATAGTTTACCGGGCTGATGTCGAAAGCGATTCGTTCTCCCTCCTGCTCAAACGAGATGTTGGAGAATCCGCCGATGTTGAGGCAATAGTCATAGGCGGCAAAGAGCAGACGGTCGCCGATGGGTACCAACGGCGCCCCTTGTCCACCATGCATGATGTCCAGCCGTCGGAAATCGGAGACGGTGGGAATGCGTGTCTCTGCAGCAATGGCTGCTCCGTCGCCAATCTGATACATGATCTTCTTCTGCGGTTCGTGGAAAATGGTGTGTCCATGCGAGGCAATGAGTTGAGGCTTCACCCCAAATTCATGCATGAAGTCGTTCACCCGCTCGCCTAAGAACTTGCCGTAGGCGCTATGCAGCGTGACGAATGACAGTGCCGACATGGTCTGCGCTTCAGTGCCTAGTTGCCGTTTCAACTCTTGGGGATAGCTATAGCCTTTGGCACAGTCTATTTGGAAAGTCCAATTCCCTGCCTGGCTATGGAAGGTGGCACAGCAGACGTCCAATCCGTCCAGCGAGGTGCCGGACATCAGTCCGATGACTTGAAGGTTCAATTCTTTATTCATATCAGTTCGTATTAGATGTTAATCGAAGTCCGCATGATGGGATTTTATTAGAGATTCGCGTAATCAAAGTTCTTGTATTCATAGTCTCTCTCCGGATCGAAATACTCTTGACTCCGCTTTTCGCCGTGGAATACAAGTTTCCCGTCGCGATATACCAGAAGCTGTAGGAAGGGTACCGGTTGCCAGGGCTCATCGTCGAGTGGCAGGTTGGAGAACCAGATGGTGTCGCTGTCCTTTTGGAGGGCATGAAGCGTGCCACGATAATTCGTATGGACATACATGTATTCACCGTCCCACAGCAGGAGGTTGAGCTTGTTGTGAATGGACAAGTCGGCTATCAGACCTTCTAATTGTATCATGTGTATGTTGCTTATTTGTGGATAATGCTCGTTTGATGGGTCATCGACACTTGTCATTTCCCGGTTGCGAAGTTATGGATATCAGTCGTTTTCCCAAACAGATTTTGCAATTATAGAAAATTTCTCTAAATAAGGCGCCTGTATTAGAAAAATACACTGTTTCTCTAGCCTCAATCAGCCGAAATGAGAATATGCTTCATCAGACCGACGAACGCTTGGACTGCCCTCTGCATCTATTGATAGTTCAGGTGAAACTCCACCACGGCCTCGATGCCTTTGTGGATTATCTCCAAGGGGATGTTCTCGTTGGGCGAATGGATGGCGTTGCTCTCCAGACCGAATCCCATCAGCACCGTCTTGATGCCCAGTACCTGCTCAAAGGTCGATATGATGGGGATGCTGCCCCCGCGGCGTACGGCCAGAGGCTTCTTGCCGAAGGCCTTCTCGAATCCCTTCTCGGCCGCTTTGTAAGCCGGCAGGCTGATGGGGCACACATAGCCCTCTCCGCCGTGCATGGGTGTCACCTTCACCTGCACCGTGTCGGGAGCTAGCGAGCGGAAGTAGTCGGCCATCAGGGCAGAAATCTTCTCATGATTCTGGTGAGGCACCAACCGGCACGACACCTTGGCTGTGGCTTTGGAGGGAAGCACCGTCTTCGAGCCCTCGCCTGTGTAGCCGCCCCAGATGCCGCAGAGGTCGAACGAGGGACGGCAGCTGTTGCGCTCCAGCGTGCTGTAGCCCGTCTCGCCGAAGAGTGCCTTTACGCCGATGGCCTGCTTGTAGCGCTCTTCGTCGAAGGGGATGTGGGCTATCATATCGCGTTCCTCGGCAGGAACTTCTTCTACATCCTCGTAGAAACCGGGTGCCGTGATACGTCCATCGGCATCCACCACGCGACTCATCATCTGACACAGCACGTTGATGGGGTTGGCCACAGCGCCGCCGAAGTGTCCCGAGTGCAGATCCCGATTGGGTCCGGTCACCTCTATTTCCCAGTAGGCCAGTCCGCGCAGGCCGGTGGTCAGCGAGGGCAGGTCTATGCCCAGCATCGAGGTGTCCGACACCAGGATGATGTCTGCCTTCAGCAACTCCTTGTGTTGCTGGCAGAAGGCCTCCAGACTGGGGGAGCCAATCTCTTCTTCCCCCTCGAAGATGAACTTCACGTTGTGGCGCAGCAATCCCTCCTTCACCAGGTATTCGAAGGCTTTGACCTGGATGAACGACTGCCCCTTGTCGTCGTCGGCACCGCGAGCCCAGATGCGTCCGTCGCGCACCTCCGGCTCGAAGGGCTGGCTCTTCCACAACGCTAGCGGCGCCGGCGGCAGCACGTCGTAGTGGGCATAGACTAGCACGGTAGGTGCTTGCGGGTCCACCGTCTTGGAGGCGAAGACCAGCGGGTTGCCGGCCGAAGGCATCACCTCGGCCCGGTCAGCCCCGGCTGCCAACAGTAACTCGCGCCAGCGCTCGGCGCAGGCGGCAATGTCGGCCCGGTGCTTTTCGGGTTGTGCACTGACACTGGGTATGCGGATGAGGCTGAACAGCTCTTCCAGCATTTGCGGTTCGTGTTCCGCGATATAGGTTCGGATCTCTTTCATCATCGTTTTTTCGTTGTTTCGTTAGGCGGGAATATCCCCACCTGCAAATCTAACGAAAATTTTTCTATCGGCCATACGAGGAGTGCGAATTTTGCAATCAGACCCTTTGGGTTCCCTTGCACCTCCCATTTACCTTCCTCTTTTCCCCTTACCAACTCCTTACCAACTCCGTAGTACCTTCAGTGTAGATAACGTTTGACTACGTAAAATAAACAAAAACAATCCGAACTTAATCCGAAGGCACCCCGGAGGAGAAGCGGAGTTGGTACGGCGCAGAAACGGAGGAAAATTGCGCCGGGAGCTGACATTTCTTGCTGTTTTCGCTAGGAATGTGTACCTTTGAAGGCAAATCAAGAAAGTTAATGGCTATAGAGATTCTCATGGAAAAGAAACGTACTGACACGTTGGAACGGATAGCCGACAGGCTCTCTGACGACCTGAACCGTCAGCTGAAGGGATGTGGCATGATGTTCCGCCTCTTCTCGCGGGTGAAGACGCTCCACTCCATCTGCCACAAGATGGGTATGAAGGGGCATCTGTACAAGAGTGGAAAGTCCAGGCTGCAGGATGTCATCGGCCTGCGCATCGTGACCTATTTCCCCGATGACGTGGAGTTGCTCTCCCTGTTTTTCAGTTGCCGTCACCTGGTGAAGCAGTCGGTGGACGAGCTGGATGCATCCACCTTCCGGCCACAACGGCTCAACTTTACGCGGTCGCTGCCGGCGGAGTATGTCGAGGAGTTCCGCAGCGCGCTGCCGGCGGAGTATGCTCCCTATATTGACGCGACGTACGAGGTGCAAGTGAGGACCATCTTCTCGGAAGGCTGGCACGAGGTGGAGCACGACCTGCGCTATAAGTGCAAGGAGGACTGGACGGGATGTGACTCTTATTCGCGCACGCTCAATGGACTGATAGCCACGCTGGAGACGGCGGA
The DNA here is from genome assembly GCA_946007445.1 of uncultured Mediterranea sp. Lineage (GTDB taxonomy): Bacteria > Bacteroidota > Bacteroidia > Bacteroidales > Bacteroidaceae > Bacteroides. The sequence continues at coordinate 1,447 of CAMGAL010000122.1, read as the reverse complement.
ATGGAGTATGCGCTCGCTGTTTCAGGAACTGGCGAGGCAGAACTTCAGGCAGGGCAACTACAGGGCCATGATGCGCAACTGCATGAGGCTCAGGCTGCAGGGGGATGATTTCTCACCAAACGTAGCGGCCTGCCTGCAGCGCCGTCCGGAGTTGGCGGAGGGCATTCTGCAGGCAGACCGCCTGGTGTTGGTCTTGTCGCTGCTACAGCGCGTGGTGCCGATGGCCGTGACCTACGACAATCTGCTGTTTCTCATCAACCGGCTGGACTGGCACGATGCCGAGCTGGAGGCTCTAGCCCAGGAAGCCGGATTCAGCCACTGAGTGGCTGTTACTTGGCCGATTTCTGCTTCAGCGCTTTCTTGAGTTCACGGGCCCAGATGCGGTAGCCATCCTCATTGAGGTGAAGGCCATCGGCCGTGAGCTCAGGGCGGAGCGTCAATCCGTCGGGCTGGCAGAAATGGGAGAAGAGGGGGACAAAGCGCACGCCTTCCACTTCCCTGCTCAGGGCTTCGTAGCGCTGGTTGAGGCTGTCCACCCGGGCCGTACACCCTGCAAGCAGGCGGTAGCGATTGAAACTCTCGTTGATGGGCAAGAGGCTCTGCAAATAGAGCTGGGTGGAGGGAGATTCACGCCGGATGCGTTGCAGCAAGTGGCGCATCGACGAGGTGATGGAGTCCACCGAGAGATGGTGGCTCACGTCATTGATGCCGGCCATCAGCACAATGCGGGCAGGTTTTTGAGGCAGAATGAGGTGCAGACGGGCTTCGATGCCGGGGATGTCGTCACCGATGATGCCACGGTTGACCACATGCTTTTGGCTCAGCCGACGGCTCCAGTCGCCACCTCCTTCGGTCAGGCTGTTGCCCAACATGACGGTCGTGCTTGAATCGATGTCATGCTGCGTGTCCATAAACTCTACGAAGCGGCGGTAGTAGTGCGCCGTGCGAGGGGTTGCCGATGCTACCTCAGGTAGCAGGGCGGCACCCACAGCGTTGGCCACCAGTGTGCGCAGGCGCACCATGCTGTGCTCGTCGCGCGGATGGACTGCATTGCTGAGCAGGATGACGGAGAGGTCTTGCTCGGGGTCGATGACTACGCTGGTGCCTGTATAGCCTGTATGGCCGTAGGTGGAGGGAGAGAGCAGGTCGCCGTTGCAGGAGGCATAGGGCGAGCCGATGTCCCAGCCGGGTGTGCGTCCCCAGCGCTCCAGACCTCGAGGCAGGCTACGCATGAGCCGCACGGCAGCCGGCGAGAGAATACGTACCTGACCATAGCGGCCTTCGTTCTGCAGCATGGCACAGAGCACAGCTACATCTTCGGCTGAGGAGTAGAGCCCGGCATTGCCACTGATGCCTCCATTCATGATGCGGGCCAGCGGGTCGTGTACCTGGCCGCAGAGCACCTGGCCGTTCTCCTGCAATTCGGTGGGAGCGATGGGCCAGCCGC
>CAMGAL010000121.1 GCA_946007445.1 uncultured Mediterranea sp. | reverse complement strand
GCACGGCTCCGCAGGCCATTGCCGCCTGGATGGAGCGTCAGGGATTCGAGACCATCGCCTCCTTCCGGGGCAAGCTCAACACGGCCGACCTGAAGGGTGGCGTGAACACCTTCGAGCGCACCCAGTTCCTGAAGTACTTCTCTTCCTTCCAAGGGTAAAGATTTAGTCAGATAGCACAGAGGGACGTAGTGTAAGGAATACTCCATTCCGCACTGCGTCCCTCGTTGTCATGTTGTCACGTTGTCATCTTGTCATTTACATCTCTCGGGGCGAAAAGTAGGTATAATAAATAATATAATATTATATTATTTATTATAGCCCGAAAACCGCCCGAATATAAATGACAACATGACAAGATGACAAGATGACAACGCTTGGGGGAGTAAATCGGGACGGCTGAAGCAAAGATGCACTGAGATACAGAGAGTTAGACTAAAAAGCGCTAAATAGGTCACTCCGCCCCAGTTGCCAGCTCTCCTCCTCCGGGGAGGAGGGGAGTTGGCGATGAGCTCCCACAAAAAAAAAATTTTGCCGAAAAAAAATTTTAGAGCGCATTCCACCCACCCTACCTTTGCCCCCGGAAAGCTTGGGAAAGCTCCGTGGAACGGGCAGTGATTCCTCTGAGCTGTCCCTTACCAGCCCCTTAGGCCTGTGCGCGCCAGGCAAGAGGGGAGGAAGGGGCAACGTAAGGGAAGCGTAAGGGGGTGACGCGTAGCAGGAATCACAGGCCGATGCCATGGTAGACGAAGCCCTGCTCCTCCATCTCGTGCTTGTCGTAGATGTTGCGGCCATCGAAGACCACGGGTTGGCGCATGGCTTTCTTGACCACCGCCCACGAGGGCAGGCGGAACTCTTTCCACTCCGTGACGAGCAGCAGGGCATCGGCATCGAGTACGGCGTCATACAGGTCCTGCGCGTAGCTCACCCGGTCGCCTATGCGGCGCCGGCACTCGTCCATAGCCACTGGGTCGTAGCAACGCACGCGGCAACCGGCCTCCAGCAGCCGGTCGATGAGCACCAGGGCAGGCGCCTCACGCATGTCGTCGGTCTCGGGCTTGAAGGAGAGGCCCCACAGAGCCACGTTCTTGCCCTCCAGCTGGGAAGCGAAGTGGGCCTTCAGCTTCTCGAAGAGCAAGGCTTTCTGCCGCTCGTTGACCGCCTCCACGGCCTGCAGCACCTGCATGGTGTAGCCCTGCTGGCGGGCGGTCTGGATAAGGGCTTTCACGTCCTTGGGGAAGCACGAGCCGCCGTAGCCGATGCCCGGATAGAGGAACTTGCGTCCGATGCGGGTGTCAGAGCCAATGCCGCTGCGCACCATGTTGACGTCGGCCCCCACCAGCTCGCAGAGGTTGGCGATGTCGTTCATGAAGCTGATGCGGGTGGCCAGCATGGAGTTGGCCGCATACTTGGTCATCTCGGCGGAGGGGATGTCCATGAAGAGGACGCGGAAGTTGTTGAGCAGGAAGGGCTTGTAGAGCTTGCTCATCAGCTTCTCGGCGCGGGGCGACTCCACGCCCACCACCACGCGGTCGGGGCTCATGAAGTCCTTGATGGCCGTGCCCTCCTTGAGGAACTCGGGGTTGGAGGCCACGTCGAACTCAATGTCCGCCCGGCGCAAGTCCAGCTCCTCCTGGATGGCTGCCCGCACCTTGCGCGACGTCCCCACGGGCACGGTGCTCTTGGTGACGAACAGGACGTAGCGGTCGATACAGCGGCCCACGGTGCGGGCCACGTCGAGCACATAGCGCAGGTCGGCACTGCCATCCTCGTCGGGCGGTGTGCCTACGGCGCAGAACACCACCTCCACCTCACCGAGGCACTCGGGCAAGGAGGTGCTGAAGCGAAGCCGGCCCGCCTTCACATTGCGGGTCACCATTTCGTCCAGTCCGGGTTCATAGATGGGGATTTCGCCTCGCTGCAAGGCCTCGATTTTCTCGACATTGGTGTCCACGCACACGACGTTCACACCGATTTCTGCAAAACAGGTGCCGGACACCAGTCCGACGTAGCCTGTACCTACTACTGCTATTTTCACGCGAATGAGATGATTGGTTGTTGGGTTCAAAGGAAAGTCTCGGCCTGAGCCAGCTGCACGCCCTGCCTGTCCTTGGGCGAGAGGAGGAACTGCGCCGCCTCCATGGGCCAGCTGATGCCTATCGTGGGGTCGTCGAATCGGATGGAGGCCTCGGCCTGCGGCGCATAGACATTGTCCACCTTGTAGGTGAAGACGGCGTCGTCGCTCAGCACCAGGAAGCCGTGTGCAAAGCCCCGGGGGATGAAGAACTGGCGCTTGTTCTCCTCGCTCAGCTCCACGCCCACATAGCGGCCGAAAGTGGGCGACGAGCGGCGCAAGTCCACCGCCACATCCCATACGGCGCCCTTCACCACGCGCACCAGTTTGGCCTGGCTGGCGTCGCCCTTCTGGTAGTGCAGCCCGCGCAGCACGCCCCGCGAAGAGCGCGACTCGTTGTCCTGCACAAAGTGCACTGGGCCTATCTGTTGCTGAAACTCGGCTTCCTTGAAAGCCTCCATGAAATAGCCGCGTTCGTCCCTGAACACGCGAGGCTCGATAATCCATACGCCCTCGATTTCTGTCCGGATATAGTTCATATCGTTCAGTAGTCTGATGATTGAAGTTGGTTAATTTATGTGCAAAAGTAGCGAAAAAATTCGGTTTTGTCCCAAGAAAGTGTTATTTTTGCGTGATGAATGAATTGTCGAGACATATAGAAGCCCTGCTGCTGGAGAACGATTGCGTCATCGTGCCCGGTTTTGGCGGATTCGTGGCCCACGCCACGAGCGCCCTCCGTGTGGCGGAAGAAGATCGCTTCGAGCCCCCTACCCGCGTCATCGGCTTCAACCCGCAGCTGCAGCTCAACGACGGCCTGCTGGTGCAGAGCTTCATGACGGTCTATGGGAACAGCTTCCCCGAAGCCACCCGCCTGGTGGAGCGGAAGGTGAAGCTCCTGCAGAAGCAGCTGCAGGAGGAGGGACACGTAGAGCTGCCCAACATCGGTGAGCTGAGCGTCTCGCTCAGCGACAGCTACACGTTCCACCCCTACGACCATCGCCTCACCACCCCTGCCCTCTACGGGTTGGACAGCTTCACACTGAAGGAGCTGGGCGCCCAGCCCCTCCGTCCGCTCCAGCCCGCAGCCGCTCCCACCCGCCATGGGCAGAGCCGCCCCCGGCGGCAGCCGGCCACGCTCCACCACCGCAGATGGCGTCAGAGCGCCGAGCGCATGGCTGTGGCCGCCGTGCTGGTGCTGGCCGTTTGCCTCTCGTTCTTCATCTCCACCCCCATCAGCAACACGGAAGTCGCCCAGACCAGTCAGGCCGCCCTGTCGCCTGCCGGCTGGATGGCACAGTTAGCCAGCGAGTCGCTGGCCCTCACCCCCCAGGTGGCCCGCACCGTAGAGTCCACCGCAGTCAAGCCCGCCAAACCCGTGTCGGCCCCTGTCGTAGCCGTGGCTCCCCCACCTGCCGCTCCCCGGTCGCCCCGCTGGCACCTCATCGTGGCCAGTGTAGGCAGCGAGAAGGACGCCCGCGCCCTGGCCGACAGACTGGTGAAGGAGGGACACGACGGAGCGCAGGCCGTGATAGGCGACGGGAAGATGCGGGTCAGCATCGCCTCCTATCCCACCGAAGCAGCCGCCTACAAGGCGCTGGGCGAACTGCGCCAGAAACCCGAGTATCAGAGCGCCTGGGTGCTAAAAAGGAAATAACAACAAGCCAGTATGAAGAGAGTCAGATGCCCGAAGTGTGAGAACTTCCTCACCTTCGACGAAACGAAATACCAAGAAGGCCAGTCGCTGGTCTTCGTCTGCGACCAGTGCAAAAAGCAGTTCAGCATCCGGTTGGGAAAGACCAAGATGAGAGCCCCGCAACGCGAGGAGAACCCCGACGAGCAGGCTTACCAGGAGCAGTGGGGCAGCATCGTCGTCATCGAGAATGTGTTCGGATTCAAGCAAGTGCTCCCCCTGAGCGAGGGCGACAATGTCATCGGTCGCCGGCAGGCAGGTGCACCGATTGAAGTGCCCATCGAGACGTCCGACATGAGCATGGACCGTCGGCACTGCATCCTCAATGTGCGGCGCAACGCCCAAGGCGAACTCATCTATACCCTGCGCGACGCACCCAGTCTGACAGGTACCTTCCTCAACAACGAGATACTGGGCGACCGCGACCGGGTGCGCATCGAAGACGGAGCCATCGTGACCCTCGGAGCCACGACCTTCATCCTTCGGGCTGGGAAATGAAATAGGGGGCTCTCCGCCCCCTCCTACTCAGATTTTCTCAATGGCTTCGGCGGGAACCCATCCCACCTTGCCGTCTTCCAGACGAATCTCTTTCCACTCCCTCATGGAGTCGTCCTTGACGGAGAGTTTGTGCCCCTCATGCAGGACAAAGAGGCTGGTGCCGCTCTCGCTGGGCGTGCTGCGCACCGTGACGCTGGGCGCGAGGACAATGGCCTCCGTGCGATGGACGAAGCGGCTACGCTGCTGGTAGGCAAACACGTTGCACACCACACAGAGCAGCAGCGAGGCCATTCCGGCAAAGAATCCTCCCTTCTTCCACGCCATCCGCTTGGCGAAGAAGTAGAGCGTCAGGCTGACCCCCATCAGGAGGAAGAAGAAGATGGCACAGATGCCCCAGCTGTCGGCACTCAGGCTGCCACGCACGGCGTGAATCCAAGCCAAAAAGAAGATTTCAGGGATGGGGACCACCTTGTCCACGGTCTTGGCCCGGGCTATTTCCAGATTGGCCTGCACGTCGGCGTGCGAGGGCTGCAGCATCAAGGCCCGCTCGTAGTTGAGGATGGCACGTCCCAGGTCGTCCAGCTTGAAGTAGCTGTTCCCCAAGTTATAGTAGAGTTCCAGCGCCTCGCCCTGCTGCAACAGCGACTCGTACATCTGCACGGCCGCCGCATAGTCACCCTGGATGTAGGCGCTGTCGGCCTCGCTCTTGGTCACGTCGGCAATCTGGCGGTCCGACTGAAACACTTCGGTAGTCTCCTGACTCCGAGCCGGTTGGATGGCAACCAGCGTCAGGAGCAGCATATAGAGGGGAAATATCTTTCTCATACTGATGATCGTTTATTTTTTGATGATGTTTTCCATTTTACTGATGACTTGCAGCGAGGCTTCGTAGAGCTTTTCCATGTCCTGATGGTCGCTGCTGGGCGCGAACCGGGCAAACTCCCACACGTTGAGCGCGGCTATGCATTCCTGAATCAGCCCCTCGTCCACTCCGTAGCGGCGCAGTTCCTCCTCCACGTTGTCCTTCGAGAGGCGCGAAACGGGGATGCTCAGCTTGTCGCTCACGTAGCCCCACAGCGCCTTGAGCACTTCGTCGTAGAAGGCCTCCTTCTCTCCCTGTTGCAGCAAGGCTCCGGCCTGCTTCATGCGGCGCACAGCCACCTTGTTGGCTTTCTTGGTGCGCACCTGCGCCAGATTGGCATTGGCGGCAATCTGCTTGCGGTAGAGCACAAAGAAGGTCAGGAAGCCGATGGCCGGCAACAGATAGAACAGCCAGTAGCTGAGCGAGCCATAGAAGAGTGCGCCACGTGGCGTGAGCTTCACCTCATTCTGCTTGATGAATCGGATGTCCTCGTTCAGCACCTTCAGGTCTTCCTTGTTGGTGAAGTTGGCAATGGTCTGCTGAGCGTTGCCTGCCCCCTTCTCCACGGTCAGTTCGTAGGGTTCCGTCTGCAGCGTCTTGTAGCTCCGGGTCTTGGTGTCGAAGTAGCTGAACGTCACGGCCGGAATCTTATACTTGCCGGCGGTGCGCGGAATGGCCAGATACTCCACCGTCATGTTGCCCGAGAGTCCTTGCTGGGTCAGACGGAAACTGTTGTCCACCTTCGGGTCGTAGACCTCGAAGTCCTCGGGAAACGACACTTCGGGAGTGCCAATCAGCTTCAGATTGCCTGTGCCTGAGATGACGAGCTTCAGCGTCACTGCATCGTTGGTCTTCAGCTGCTGGGTGCTGATGGAGGAGGTGATGTTGAAGTCGCCCACTCCTCCCGAGAATCCTTCCGGCTTGCCGGCAGGCAGGGATTGGACCTCGATATTGATTTTCGGCGTGAAGAGGCTCTTCTTCACCTCCACATAGCCGCCACCGCCGTTGAAGAAGGCTTCGAAAGGATCGGTGACAGCCGTTGGCTTGGCAATCGAAGCGTCGAAACGGGCTGCGTCTATGGTCAGCCGACCGGCCTGTTGGGGAAACAGCACGAACTGGCGGTAAATGGTCGTACGATAGTTACGTCCCTTATAGTGCTCCAGGCTCCAGCGGCGGTCGTCGGGCAACTCTACCTCTTGGGAGTGGAATCCCTTGAAGTCCGGCAACTTCACATTATCGAACGCACGAAGCTCCACAGCCGTGTAAATCTTATACGTCAAGACGAAAGCCTCCTGCTCATAGACCGAAGTCTTGGCCGCCGTAGCAGTGATAAAGAGGTCGTTGGCCCCTACTGACGCGGACGAACGATTGCCAGCCGCCTCGCCTCCATCCGAACCTCCTTGCCCCGACTTGTCAGCCGGAAGCACCTTGATTTTTACGGAGTTGGACATGAGCTGCTCGCCTTCGGCCACAACCGTAGCGCCTGGAATGGAGTAGCTACCTTCGTTGGTGGCCAGCAGGATATAGGTGAAGGTGATGCTTGAGGTGGATGTGGTCTGTCCGTTGACAATCTGCATACTGCTCTGCGTGGAACGGGTGGGCCCCATCAGCACGTCAAATCCCTTGATGGATGGGGCACGAAAATCG
>CAMGAL010000120.1 GCA_946007445.1 uncultured Mediterranea sp. | reverse complement strand
CAGGGGCGTGTCGGCCAAGGCAAGCTGTTGCAGCAGGGCCCGTTCGGTCTCTTCGCTCTGTCCCAAGCCCGGCCCGATGGCCACGGCTTGGTAGGGGTCGGTGTCCGTCGCCTCGCAGAAGCAGGCGTCGCCAAAGTCGGGCAGCGTCATGGCTTCGGGTACGGCGGTCTGCACGATGGCGTTGTTGCATTGGGGCACACGTACCGTCAGCAGGCCCACACCCGTACGCAGGCAGGCCTTGGCGGCCAGGATGGAGGCTCCCGCCATGCCCCGGCTGCCGGCTATGAGCAGGGCGCGGCCGAAGTTCCCCTTGTGGGCAAAGCGGGCACGAGGCTTCACGATGCCTTGCAGCTCGGCAGGCTCCGTCAGGTGGTAGGGGGTGGTGGCCTGGTCGATGGCCTCGGCGCTCAGGCCGATGTCCAGCAGTTCCCATTGACCCACGTAGGGGGCATTGTCGGCCAGCAGGAAGGCTAACTTGGGCAGCTGTAGGCTCAGCGTGCGGTGGGCCCGCACGATATGGGCCGGCACGTTGAAGCCGTTGTCCTCACCCATCAGCCCCGAGGGAATGTCGATGGCTACGACGGTGGCCGGCGAGGCGTTGATGTACTTCACCACGGCGGCAAACCCGCCGCGCAGGGGCTGGGTGAGGCTTCCCTTCGGGGTGATGAGATACAGAGCGGGATGGTAGCCCTTGCCGGCCAACAGACGGGCCATGGCCAAGGCGTCGCCGCCATTGTTGCCAGGTCCGGCAAAGAGGATGACAGGTGTCTCGCTGCTGCTGAACAGGCTGCAGAACCGCTCGGTGAGTGCCTCTGCGGCCCGCTCCATCAGGTCGATGGAGGCGATGGGCTCCTGCTCTATGGTGTGGGCATCAATCTGCTTGATGTCGCTGGTTGGGATGATTTTCATTGTCGCTACTCGTTATAATCTACAAAAATAGGTATTGTTTTTGGAATATCCGCTATCGGGGCAGCGATAATTTTGTTTTTCGAATCAACCTTTATTCCAACATCCTGTATATGTACGCGCGCGAGCCTCAGAGAGTTGTTCTACAAATAAAGCCTGCCATGGAGGTGGAGTCCATCCATGGCAGGCTGCGATTAGTTACGAATGTCATCAGTGATCGATTTCTATCAGTTCGTATCGGGAGTTGAATTTCAGTTCCAATCCGCTGGAAAGCTTGACCTCGAGGGTGGATTTCTCGCGTTCCACTTTGATGATCTTGGCTTCCGGATAGTGTGTAGAAACATAACGTCGTACGGCTTCGGGGATGATGGCTTCGGGCACAGCTTGTTTCCGGCAGGAAACATTCTGCCAGTTTCCTTTGCGGTCAAATTCCACTTTGTCGCCGTCAGTGAAAATGACATCGTAGCTCTTGTCGAAGAAATCGCTCTCTTCCTTAGCCAGCGAAACGCTCTTCTCGGCAAAATGTTGCTTGATGAACTGTTGTGCCTTGGCTGGCAGTTGGTCAACTCGAATGGGCTTGTCGTCGTCGGCCTGGGCCACAAATGGCAGGGCGAGCAGGCACAACATCAAAAATAGTCTTGTCTTCATTACCTTTTGTTTTTTTTAGTGAATAATAAATTGCTGTCTGTCGTATGATTGACACGGCAAAGGTAGAAGGCGATTCTGAAAAGATTTGGGAATCGGATGAAAAATATCAGTTATGGGTTGCAATCTATCTGAAAGCAGTGTGTCTGGTGTTCCCAATGGTAGCTCAGGCGGAAGCCATAAAGCCGGCAGATGGAGTGGGCAATGGAGAGGCCCAAACCTGTGGAACCCTCTTTTTTCTCACCTTGATAGAAGCGGTCGAAAATGCGGTTGGCATCCAGGGCTTCGCCAGCCGCGCTGTTGCGCACCGAAAGGGATTGTCCAGACACCAAGATGTGGATTTCTCCGTGGTCCACATTGTGAACGAAGGCGTTCTTCAGTAGATTGGTCACCAGGATGGAGGCTAAGGATTCGTCCATCCGTACCGGCAGAGGATTGTTTATCCGGATATCGGCCCGTATCTGTCGGGAGGCATAGACCTCCTGATAGTCGGGTAGGAAGGAAGCGGCCAAGACTCCCAAATCCATCTCTCGGGAGTCGGTGAACTGCCGGTTGTCTATCTTGGAGAGCAGGAGCAGGGATTTGTTGAGCCGGCTGATGTGCGCTAAGGTGCGGTGCGTTTTCTGCAGCTCGCTCAATTGGTTTTCTGTCAGATGCTCATCGTCCATGAGTAGTTCCAGGCGATTCTGGCAGATGGCAAGTGGCGTTTGGATTTCGTGAGAGGCATTGCCAATGAACTGCTTCTGTTGTTCGAAAGCGCGTTCGCTCCGCTCTACGTGACGGGTGATGGCCTCGTAGAGTTGGTGGAACTCTGTGGTGCCGGTCGGATTTTCCAGCGGAGCTTGATGACTGCCCAGGCGGTAAGCCTCCAGCCAGTGGAGCAACCGGTAAAGGGGCCTCATGCTGTGATAGAACACCCAGACTGTCATCATCACCACGAAGAGGAGCAACAAGAGGCAGAGGATGATGTTCCAAATCAAGATAGACTCTTTCAAGTCTTTCTTTTCGATGGTGGGTATGGATACCGTCAGCTCGTGATAGCGCCCTGCTCCATCTTGAAACAGCGTGGTCAGGATGCGTGCCGGTTCGGTTTCGCCCTTCTCGGTGAGGTAGACCATGGAGTCTTTATAGCTGATGTGGGGATGAGTGCGAGCATAGCTCTCATGGACTTGACGCAGGTAGTACTGGTTGTTGGTTCCGTTGCTGGAGGCGGGCAACTCTTCTCCTCTCAGGGCGCGAAGGATGATGGCTTCGGAGTAATCTTCCAGCGAGTCGTCCGTTTCGTCGTTTACCTCATCGATGATGGCCATGTAGAAGCAGACCGACCAGACACCCAGTACGAGGGTGATCGTCAAGGCGATGCGCAGGATGAAACGGTAGACGAGTCGCATGGGGGGAGGAGGAGTGCGGGGGTTATTCAACGATGAGTTTGTAGCCCAAACCGTAAACTGCCGACAAGGAGATGGTGGCCCCTGCTTCCTTCAGCTTCTTGCGCAGGTTTTTGACCTGTGCGTAGATGAAGTCGAAGTTGTCTACTTGGTCAATGTGGTCTCCCCAGACAGCTTCGGCCAGCTGACTCTTTTGGACCAGTCGGCCGGGTCGGTTGCAGAAGTAGTGCAGGATGTCGTATTCCTTGCGGTTGAGCTCCATCTTCGACTCGTTCACAAAGACTTGAAACTGTTCCGGCACGATGCGTACGTTGCCTATGCGGATATCCATATCGCCATCGTGGTGGCGGCGGCGAATCACGCTTTTGATACGTGCACTCAGTTCTGCCAGATGGAAAGGCTTGGGCAGGTAGTCATCGGCTCCTAAGTCGAGCCCCTTCACCTTGTCTTCGATGGAGTCCTTGGCTGACAGGATGATGACGTTTTCGCGCTTGCGCATCGTCTTCAGTTCCTCCAGGAGTTGAAGCCCGTTGCCATCGGGCAGCATGATGTCCAGCAAGATGCAGTCGTAGTCGTAGCATCCGACCTTGTCCAAAGCGGACCGGAGGTCGGATGCTGTCTCGACTACATAGCGCTCTTTCTCGAGCGAGCGCTCAATGAGTTCACGTAGGGAGGGTTCGTCCTCTACAATCAGTATTTTCAAGGAGAGCCTCTTTATTTGTACTCCTGCCAGCTCTTGATGCGGATATCCTCCATCTTCATGCTGCAGAATGCCTCGATGAAGGCACCGGCCAGGCGGGCGTTGGTAATCAACGGAATGTTGTGGTCGATGGCACCTCGGCGGATGCGGTAGCCGTTGGTCAGCTCGCGTTTGGTGTGGTTCTTCGGGATGTTGACGATGAGGTCGAACTTGTGTTCGGAGATCATCTTCATCACGTTGTCGGGGGCATCGGGACGCTCATCGGGCCAGAATACAGGGGTGGTCTGCACGCCGTGGGCATTGAGGAAGGCTGCCGTGCCTGCGGTGGCATAAATCTTGTATCCCTTGGAGAAGAGCATACGGCTGGCATCGAGCAGATCGACCTTCGACTTCATGGCTCCGGACGAGAACATGACGCCCTTCTCCGGCGAAGGAATGTTGAAGCCGGTGGCAATCAGTGCGTTGAGCAGGGCCTCGTTGAAGTCGTCGCCCAGACAGCCCACTTCGCCCGTAGAGGACATATCGACGCCCAGCACGGGGTCGGCCTTGTGCAGACGCGAGAAGGAGAACTGGCTGGCCTTGACACCAATCCAGTCGATGTCGAAGGCGGTCTTGTCGGGACGGCTGTAGGGAGCATCGAGCATGATGCGGGTGGCTGTCTCGATGAAGTTGCGCTTCAACACCTTGCTGACGAAGGGGAACGAGCGGCTGGCACGCAGGTTGCACTCGATGACCTTCACCTCGTTGTTGCGCGCCAGGAACTGGATGTTGAAAGGACCTGAGATGTTCAGCTCCTTGGCTATCTGACGGCTGATGCGCTTGATGCGGCGGGCGGTGGCAAAATAGATTTTCTGTGCGGGGAATACCAGCGTGGCATCGCCGGAGTGTACGCCAGCAAACTCTACGTGCTCGGAGATGGCATACTCTACCACCTCACCGTTTTGGGCCACGGCATCAAACTCAATCTCCTTGGTGTTCTGCAGGAATTGGGACACCACCACAGGGTACTCCTTAGAGACTTCGGCGGCCATCTTCAGGAAGTTCTCCAGCTCCTCCTCGTCGTAGCAGACGTTCATGGCTGCCCCCGAGAGCACATAGGACGGACGAACCAAGACGGGATAACCCACCTTCTTGACAAAGCCCTTCACATCGTCCAGGCTGGTGAGCTCCTGCCAGGCGGGCTGGTCGATGCCCAACTGGTCGAGCATGGCGGAGAACTTGTTGCGGTTCTCGGCCCGGTCGATGGAGACGGGCGACGTGCCCAGCACGGGTACCGACTGGCGGTAGAGCTTCATGGCCAGGTTGTTGGGTATCTGTCCGCCCACCGACACGATGACGCCACGAGGCTGTTCGAGGTCGATGACATCGAGCACGCGCTCGAAGGAGAGCTCGTCGAAGTAGAGGCGGTCGCACATGTCGTAGTCGGTCGATACCGTCTCGGGGTTGTAGTTGATCATGATGGACTTGTAGCCCAGCTTGCGGGCGGTCTGGATGGCATTGACCGAGCACCAGTCGAACTCTACGCTGGAGCCGATGCGGTAGGCACCCGAGCCCAAGACAACCACCGACTTCTCATTCTTATAGTAATTGACATCGTAGCCCTCTACGGCATAGGTCATGTAGAGGTAGTTGGTCAGCTCGGGATGCTCGCTGGCCACGGTGTTGATGCGCTTCACGGCGGGCAGAATGCCCAATGCCTTGCGGCGGGCACGCACCTGCAGGTTCTCCTTCTCCATGTTGCCGGTAGGATGGAGCACGAAGCGGGCAATCTGGAAGTCCGAGAAGCCCAATACCTTGGCTTGGCGCAACACGTCGGCGGGAATCTCCTCGATGGTGTGATACTCCTCCAGCTTGTGCTTGTAATCCACGATGTTCTTCAGCTTGCCGATGAACCAGGGGTCTATCTTGGTCAGTTCGTAGATGCGCTCGATGGTGTAGCCCTCTTCGAGGGCCTGGGCCATGGCGAAGATGCGCAGGTCGGTGGGGTGCTCCAGCTCGTGGTCGAGGTCATCGAAGTGGGTGCCGTCGTTGCCCACGAATCCGTGCATACGCGGGCGTATGATGCGCAGGGCGGGCGGGATAAGGGGTTCGGACGTGGGGGCCGGCGTTTCCCACGAATCCGGGCATACCCTGGCCTATCATGCGCAGGCCGTTCTGGATAATCTCTTCGAAGGTGCGGCCGATGGACATGATTTCGCCCACCGACTTCATGCTGGAACCTATCTCGCGGCTGACACCCACAAACTTGGTGAGGTCCCAGCGGGGAATCTTGCAGATGAGGTAGTCGAGCTGCGGAGCCTCATAGGCCGAGTTGGGGGTGCCCATCTCACCAATCTGGTCGAGCGTATAGCCCAAGGCAATCTTGGCAGCCACGAAAGCCAGGGGATAACCCGTGGCCTTGGAAGCGAGAGCCGACGAGCGGCTCAGGCGGGCGTTCACCTCGATGACGCGATAGTCGTTGGTCTCGGCATTGAAGGCATACTGGATGTTGCACTCGCCCACGATGTTGAGGTGGCGCACACACTGGCGCGACAAGGCTTGCAGCGTCTCTACCTGCTCAGGGGTGAGCGAGCAGGTGGGAGCCACCACGATGCTCTCGCCGGTGTGGATGCCCAGAGGGTCGAAGTTCTCCATGCTGGCCACGGTGAAGCAGTGGTCGTTGGCATCGCGGATGACCTCAAACTCGATCTCCTTCCAACCCTTCAGTGACTCCTCCACCAAGATTTGTCCCGAGAAAGTAAATGCGCTCTCGGCAAGTTTCAGAAAACTGGCCTCGTCGGGGCAGATGCCACTGCCCTGTCCGCCCAAGGCGTAGGCCGAGCGCACCATGACGGGGAATCCTATCTCGTGGGCCGCCTTCAAGGCCTCCTCCATGCTCTCCACCGCATGGCTCTTGGGGGTCTTCATGGGGATTTCATCCAGCTTCTTCACAAAGAGGTCGCGGTCTTCGGTGTTCATGATGGCCTCTACCGAGGTGCCAAGCACCTGTACGCCATACTGCTGCAGGACACCACGCTGGTGCAGCTCGGTGCCGCAGTTGAGGGCCGTCTGTCCGCCGAAGGCCAGCAGGATGCCGTCGGGGCGCTCCTTCTTGATAATCTCCTCTACAAAGTAGGGGGTCACGGGCAGAAAGTTGACACGTTCGGCAAAACCTTACGTGGTCTGGTTGGGTGCAAAGTTGGGGTTG
>CAMGAL010000119.1 GCA_946007445.1 uncultured Mediterranea sp. | reverse complement strand
CGCTATGGCTTCTTCATCAACTTCTACTGGGCCATCGAGAACGGCCGCATGACGCAGACCCTCTTCCTCTTCCTGCTGGGCATCCTGATGGGGCGCAGCCGCTTCCTCTACAAGGAGGGTGACAATCCGCAGCGCTGGGTGCGTACGATGGTGGCCTCTGTCTTTGCTCTGTTCATCATCCTGCCCGTCCTGAACCGCATCCCTGCCTTGGTGGACAATCCCTGTGTGCTTCACTCGCTGAAGGTGATGCTCACCATGTGGCGCAACCTGGCCATCATGCTCTTCATGGTCTGCTCCGTCACCTGGATGTATCATTGCACCGAGCGGGGCAAGCGGCTGATAGTCATCGCCCCTTATGGCAAGATGAGTCTGACCAATTACTTGGGGCAGTCCATCATCGGCGGCTTCGTCTTCTACGGCTGGGGTTTGGGGCTCTATCGGGTCAGCGGCCACACCATGAGCCTGCTGCTGGGCGTGGTCTGTGTGGCCCTGCAGTACCTCTTCTGCCGTTGGTGGCTCTCGACTCACGACCGTGGCCCGTTCGAGACGCTCTGGAAACGGCTGACGTGGCTCAGACCATAAACTGACTGCTGAGGGCACATGCTCTTTTTCATTCATAGTGCGACCGCTCTTCCTACCATATAGGAAAAGCGGTCGTGACTTTAGCGGCTGATGATACTCGTTTATTTCACTTCCCATTCGTAGAGGCCGGCAGCATGCTTGTCGGGCAGCACCACCTCCAGCTTCAGGGCTTTGGTTCTCACGGGGTTGAACTGCACGGTGTTGCCCACACCTTTCTCCGTGCCATACTTGTCGGCACCCTCTACCGGTTTCCATTGTCCGTTGCCGTCCGAGTGGATGGACTCCTCTCATCGCTTGAAAGAGAGTAATACCTAAAAGTATGTTAATTGGTTGCCGCATCTCCCGAAAATGAGCAATTTTGCAGCTTGAAACTGAAATCAACCCAGCAACATCGTACGACACAGATGACACAACTCATAGCAAATTTTCGGAAAGCCTTTGGCGTGGCCCTGTCGAGCGCTCTGCCTTCTACCTGGAAGAGCGGTTCATGGCTCTTGCGGCTGATGATACCCATCTCGCTGGCGGTGACGCTGATGCAGCATGGCGGTATCTTGGAGTGGATAGCAGGCTATCTGAATCCTCTGTTTGTGCATTTGGGATTGCCCGGCAGTACCTCCATCATCTTCCTGTCGGGAGCTATGGCCGGTACTTACGCCGGACTGGCTGCCATGATGGTGGTGCCTCTGACCCTGAAGCAGGCCACCATCCTCTCGCTCATGATTGCCCTTTGCCATGCCCTGCCCATGGAGTGTGCCGTCAATCGGAAGACGGGTTCCTCCTTCTGGCTGATGGGGCTGATTCGAATCAGCATGGCCCTGCGCTGTGCCTGGGCGCTCCACAGTGTGTTGCCCGAGTGGTCGGCCTCTTTCCTCTACCTGGGTGCTGAGGCCGAGAGTTCGTGGACAGGGGTGTTGCTCACCTGGGCGGTGTCGCAGGTGAAGATGGCTCTGATGGTGTTTCTGATCATCTATCTGCTGATGGTGCTGCAGCGGCTCATCGAGGCTTATGGATTGCTGAGGCCCTTGTCGGAGTTTCTTGCTCCCTTGATGCACCTCTTTGGGCTACCGGCTCATGCGGCCTATATGTGGCTGGTGGGCAATGTGCTGGGCATCAGCTACGGCTCTGCCGTGATGCTGGAACTGGAGGAAAAGGGACTGGTGACTCGCGAGGAGGCCAACGATGTCAATTTCCACCTCATCATGAACCACTCCCTGCTGGAGGACACCATCGTATTTGTCCTTGCCGGCATCAACGGCTGGCTGCTGGTGGGTGTGCGCATCGCCTTTGCGATGGCGTTGGTGTGGGGCAGGAAGGGATGTGTTGCGCTTTGCGTCAGGGCTTAACGAACTGCACACAGACAGGCTTGCTCAGGCTGATGTCGGGCCCGCAGTGGGTGAGGAGGCCCGATTCAGGATGGCGGCGATAGACCTCGATGACATGGCTGTCACGGCAGGCCACGAGGAGCAGAGAGCCGTCGGGCGTGAGGCC
This sequence comes from uncultured Mediterranea sp., assembly GCA_946007445.1. Classification (GTDB taxonomy): domain Bacteria; phylum Bacteroidota; class Bacteroidia; order Bacteroidales; family Bacteroidaceae; genus Bacteroides. Next base: position 4,775 of record CAMGAL010000119.1, on the reverse strand, counting down.
GAAGTGGCGCGGATGGCGTCCTGTGGGCTGATAGCCGATGCGCATCAGGGTGCCTTCGGTGGGATGCACCTTGTAGATGGAGAGGCCTTCACCCTGCAGGCGATGGCTGGCATAGAGGTGGCGCCCATCCGGGCTGAGGTGTATATCGGCGCTGCCCCGTGCTCCCAACGTGTCAGCCAGCAGGGTCTGAATCTCCTCCAAGTGGCCGTCGGTATGGTGCATCACACTGATTTTTCCACTCAACTCTCCGATGACATAGAGGAAACGCTCGTCGCTGCTGAAGCAGAGGTGGCGCGGCCCTGTGCCTGCCTCCAGCTGAATGGCCGTATGCGGGGCCTGTATGCCCGTAGGACGGAGATCGCAGTGGAGGATGCGGTCGGCACTGAAGTCGGTGACAAAGAGGTGCCGTCCATCTGCGGTGAAGAGGGCTCCGTGCAGGTGAGGGGTGGCTTGGCGGAGGGGGTCGTTTCCTCCTGTTTGTCCGAGATAGAGGGTGTCGCGCAGCAGCACCTGGCCGTCGGTGTCGGTATGGAAGCAGGTCAGGCTGCCACCACTATAGTTGGCTGTGGTCACCAAGCTTCCCCAAGCGGCTATTTGGCAGGGGTCGGCTCCCAACGTGGCCTGGCGGTGAAGTAGGGACATCTGGCCGGTGGACGGAGCCAGCGAGAGCAGGCAGAGGGCAGCGGTAGAGTCCGGAGTTTCGCTGACGGCATAGAAGCGCTGCGGATGGCCCGGCGCGGGCAGGAGAAACGAAGGGTTGACCATCTGCAGGGAGTCGAGCAGGGTGCTGCTGCCATTCTGAGGATTGAACCGATAGCTATAGATACCCTGGCTGCCGGCATCTGTGTAGGTGCCCACCAGCAGGCAGAGGGTGGCGGGCGGTTGAGGCGGCTGGCAGGCGGTGAGTGCGAGCGACAAGCCGATCAGAAGGGAAAACAGGCACTTCATGGTTAATAGAACTGGATGTTGCTCTGCGTCTGGCTGCGCTGCTCCCACTTCAGATCCTGCAGGATGCTGGAGTTGGCCCGGATGGTGAAGTTGTAGTACTTGTACATACCGAAGGGCGAGAGGCTGGCCGTCATGTTGAAGCAGTGGAGGTCGCGCGAGAGGTTGAAGGAGGTCTGCACCACCTTCTTGGCATCGAAGTCGTAGCTGCCGTTGAAGTTGATGCTCCACTTGTTGGATATCTTCAGGTTGCCATTGACACCCAACGCATTCAGGGTGAACTTATAGGGGTAGCGCATCGACTTCTTGTTGATGGGCTTCGTGCGGTCTTCGCGCAGGTCGAAACCGGTGCTCAGGCTGATGCTCCAAGGCATCTTGAAAGCCTGGTAGCCGTCTGAGTCGGTGGCCGGCTTCTCTTTTTTCTTCTCTTCGTTCTGATTGGTCGAGCTACTTTCGTCATCCTCATCTTCGCCCCCTTCGTTGCCTCCTGTGGAGCTATCGCTCTTCGAGCCGCTGAATTTCTCTTTCAGCTTCTTCCAGGTCTCGTTGTTGAGGGTGTAGCTGAAGGAGGTGCCGTAGCCACTCCAGCGTCCGAAGCGTCCGTACGACCACTCAGTGCGGTTGCCCACCACGACATTGCCGTTCTTGTCGAACTCGTAGGCGTAGGTGGCGAAGGTGGAGGCCATGCTGAAGGTGTAGCTCTTGCTCAGCTTGATGCGCAGGTTGAGGCTCAGGTCGCTCCAGGGGCGCACGGTGGCTGCGGTGTTGTAGGAGATGCTGGCACCCAGCTCGTCGATGAGGCTCACCTTGCGGATGGAGTCGTTCTTGTCTTTGAACTTCATCTCCAGGTTGTTGGAGAGCTGGAAGGAGATGAGGCCCTGCTTCCCTTGTCCGGGCACGCCGAAGGATTGGCCGGCATAGGGGGAGTAACTCACGGTGTCGCGCGTGCCGTCGGCATTCTCTTTATAATACTCCTTATAGTAGCCATACTTGGCCGAACCGAAGTCGGGGGCATAGCTGATGCTGACCGAGGGGGTGATGACGTGGCGTATCGTAATCTCCTTCTTGGGCAGGAAGAGGGGCTTGTACATGGCATAGACCTTGGTGTTGACTCCCACGCTGGCGCTGTAGTTATAGACTCGGTTGAAGCCATAGATGGTGTCGTTCACCTCGCCGCCGGTGCCGCTCGTGCCGCCGTAGGGGTCCCAACTCTTCATCACCTTGCGGGTGTACCAGCGCTCGGTATAGTTGATGGAGGGGGTGACGTTGAAGTACTTGAAGAGGGTGAAGGTGGCACTGACAGGGATGTCGTGCTGCATACCATTGTCCCAATCCTTGATGAGGTTGGACTTGAAGAGCAGGTTGTCTTTTGTCTGAATGCTGTTCTTCATGCGGCCTGTGTAGCGCAGGGTGATCTTCTCGTACCACTTCTCGTCGCCCACGGCGTGCTTGCGCTTGAAGGGGTAGATGTTGCTCAGTGTGATGTTGAGGTCGGGCAGGGTGACGGCGATGGACGAGTCCTTCATGTTCTGTGCGATGTTGGCCGTGGCCGAGATGTTCAGCTTCTGGTCGGGGAAGTTGCGCGAGTAGCTCACACTGGAGGTCTTGGTGTTCTGCGACATGGCCTGCGTGTTGTAGAGGTTGCCGATGTTCTTCTTCTCATAACTGCTGGAGGAGAAGTTCACGCTGGCCGAGAAGGTGGTGTTGGGGCTGGCCTTCGCATCCTGCCGGTGCGACCAGACAATCTTGAAGTCTTTGGCCACCGAGTAGTCCGGCAATCCCTTGTCGCCCAGTTTGGTCACCTGATAGTTGGCCTGGAAGAGGCCGGAGTATTTGTATCGCTTGATGTAGTTGCTTTCGGCATTGAGAGCCCACGACCCCTTGGTGAAGATGTCGCCGCGCAGCTTCAGGTCCATCTGGTCGCTGATGGCAAAGTAGTAGCCGCCGTCGGTCAGGCCGAAGCCACGGTTGGAGTCGTCCATATAGGTAGGCATGATGAAGCCCGACGAGTAGCTGTCGTTGAAGGGGAAGAAGAAGAAGGGAACCACCAGCGGCAGGGGTACATCATCCACCACTAGGTGGGCAGGGCCCATCACCACGTTCTTCTTGGGGCGCACTTTGGCATAGCTCATCTGCCTGTAGAAGTGCGGATGCTCGTGGTGGTCGCAGGTGGTGTAGCGGCCCCGGCGCAGGTAAATCTCGTCGTTGCTGCCCTTCTTGGCGTTGTTTCCCGTCACGTAGCCTTCGCCCTGCTGGGTCACGATGTTGCTGATGAGGCCTCGCTTGCTCTTGAAGTTATAGTGTATGTTGTTGGTCTCGTACTGGTCTTCGCCCTCCTTGAATACCGGCTTTCCCTTCACGGTGCCCAGCGAGTCCTCCGTGCCGTGGGCATAGACGGTACTGCTGTCCATGTTCATGGTGATGACGTCGGCATTCAGTTCGATGCGCTGGCTGGGGTAGTTCACCTTGCCGTCGCCGAAGAGGTGGGCATAGCCGTTCTGGGTGAAGACAATGGAGTCGTTGGCCTCATAGCTCACAGGGGCATCGAGTCCTTCCTTCTTCTTGGACACGGTGTCTGTGCTGAGCGAATCTTGCAGGGTGGTGTCACTCAGGGCGTTGGTGCGGTCTGTTCGGCTGGCAGGCGTGGGATTGACCCTACGGCGTTGCGACAACGCTTCGCCCGAAATCAGGCACAAGAGTAGCAGCAGCAGAACATATATGGCGTTTCTAATTCTCAACGAAGTCTATTTTATGATATTTAGCGCGGCAAAAGTACGCATTTTATATGGACTTCTTTCTATGAATCGTGAGTTTTTGAGATTTTTTCAAGAACTCAAAGAAACTCCCGGCACCAGCGGTCGAACCTTTCCAACCCGGCTTCGCCGTAGCGCTCCAGGCTCTTGCGGGCCTTCTCCACGCTCTTCTCCTTGTCCAGCTTGGTCTTGGAGTAGAACTTGTCCGCAAAGCAGATGATCTGCTCCTCCAGGCTGACGGGCACCATCTCCCGATGGGGAATGGGGAGCTCCTGGCTCACTATCTGCTCCAACGAGAGGCCGGCTCCCGTATGGCGCTCGCACACCAAGGCATGGCGGGGCAGGTCCTCGCTCCGCATGAGGTCGGCTCCCAGATAGCCGTGGCAGATGTAGGGGTGGGTGCCGAAGCAATGGATGCCGTCGGCGTCGGTCAGGAAGATGCCGATGTCGTGCAGCATGGCTCCCTCGTAGAGGAAGTCGCGGTCAATCTTCAGCTCCGGGTGGCGGTCGGCTATCTGTAAGGCCTTGTCGGCCACAGAGCGGCTATGGGTCAGGAGGATGTGCCGCAGTTCGTTCTCCTCCGGGTAGTACTTGTCAATGAGGTCAATGGGATTCATCGTCGTTGGAATTTATAGATGTTGATGGGGCTGCGCATGTCGCAGCTTCGGGTCTCGGTGTGGTAGACTTCCTCCAGCTCGTAGTCGGCCGAGAGGCTCTCCAGCATGGCCTCCTCTTCCTTGTCGGACACCAACAGCAATCCCTGTCCCTGAGGCCGGGCACTCTCGATGTGGCGCATTCGGTCGCCCAGGTAGTAGTTCACGCCGTAGTAGCTCATCTTGGAGAAGGAGTAGACTGGTCCCTCGGGCTGCATCTGCTCCAGCAGCCGTGCCAAGGGCCGCTCCGACTTGGTGGAGAGCACCAGCGGTTGGTAGGTGCCGTCCAGCGCCACGAAGAGGGTGAGCATCATGCCGCCTATCTGCATGGGGAGGTAGGCCTCCCACTGCCGCGATTTCAGTAGTCGGTACAGCACGATGGCCCCTGCCACAGGCAGGAGGGTGAGCGCTATCTTCCACCAGG
>CAMGAL010000118.1 GCA_946007445.1 uncultured Mediterranea sp. | reverse complement strand
CAACCACGCCCGCCCCCACTACACGCGAGCCCCGAAGTGGGCATCCGTTACCGACACCGTCTTCCCCAAAGGCTTCTGCGCCGACTCTCTGAGATATGTGCCCTTCGGCAACGGTACTCAGTTTGAAATGGAAACCCGCAACGATACAGCCAAGTCGGGTGCTCCCTTCTGCCTGCTCGAATGCCGCACTCCGTATGAGGTCTATCTGGCCGGTATGGACAGACAGGAAATCATCAACATGAAGGACACGCAGACCAAGCTGGGCAAGTACTGCGGTCTGAAGATTGGTGATCTGGAGACAGCCAACAACAACGCCGGTAACTGGGAATAATGGATTTCAGCCTATCGGAGCAATATACATTATCCATCCGTCTTCGGACGGATGGATTTTCTTTTGTCATCACCTCCCCTCTCGGCGATGATGATCTGCTGCAGACCGACTACCAGCCGGACGAAACGCTCTCGCTGACAGCCAATCTGAAGCAGGCTGTGCAGAGCTTCGAGTGGTGGGGACGACCCTTCCATAAGGTTCAGGTGCTGGTAGGCAGCAAACGCTTCACCTTGCTGCCCTTGGAGCTCTTTGAAGACGAGCAGGCCGAGGAGCAGTTTCACTACAACCATCCCCGCCATGACCACGAACAGGTGATGTACAACATCCTGCAGCGCAGCAATCTGGTGGTCATATTCGGCATAGACAGCTATGTGCACCACTTCGTGTGCAGCAGCTATCCGGAGGCACGTTTCTATGCCCAAAGCACTCCCCTCATCGAATACTTTGCCGGCAAGAGCCACCTGGGCAACAGCCGCAAACTCTATGTACACCTGGCTCCTCAAGGCTTCGAAGCATACGCCTACGACCGTGGCCGCCTCCTGCTTGGCAACCATTTCGATGCCACCACAACGGCGGACGTACTCTATTTCATCTTATACATTTGGAAGCAGCTCGACTTGGCTCAAGAGCGCGACGAACTGCATCTGGCCGGCGACCTCTCCCGCAAGGAGCAGCTGCTGCCCGAACTCAGAAAATACATCCGGCAGGTCTACGTCATGAATCCTGCCCAGTCTCTGGACTTTCAATCCATCCATCTATGCGAGTGATTAGCGGAATCTACAAGCGTCGTCGTTTCGACGTTCCCCACACCTTCAAAGCACGGCCTACCACCGACTTTGCCAAAGAGAATCTGTTCAATGTCCTTCAGGGCTATTTCGACTTTGAGGAGGAAGAGCCGCGAGCGCTCGACCTGTTTGCCGGCACCGGTAGCATCAGCATTGAATTGGTGTCGCGCGGCTGCCGCGAGGTGGTGAGTGTGGAGAAAGACCGCGACCACTTCACCTTCATCTGTCACGTCATGGACGAGGTGCGCACCACCCGTTGCCTGCCTATCAAAGGAGACGTATTCAAGTATGTACGCTCTTGCCACGAGCAGTTCGACTTTATCTTTGCCGATCCTCCCTACGAGTTGCCGGGGCTGGCTACCCTACCCGACCTCATCTTCGAGCACCAATTGTTGGCAGAAGGCGGGCTCTTCGTCTTGGAGCATGGCAAGAAGAACGACTTTTCAGAGCACCCGCACTTCGTCGAACAACGCGTCTACGGCAGCGTCCATTTCTCCTTCTTCAAGTAACTGACTACTGAGGCACAAACGCGCTAAAACAGGTTCAGCTTGTTGCGTTGAGCCTTTTCCAGCGATACCATCTCCACCGGTCGCTCGGCACGCTTGCGACGCAGTGCGTCGTAGACTTCCGACAACTCCTGCTGCAGCTCCGCTTTCTGCCGCGGATTCATCAGTCGGGCAGCCATGGTGGCATTTTGCGAGGCATCTTTCAGATAGAGCACAGGAGCATGGTAGACGGGAGCTATCTTCAAGGCTGTATGCATCTGCGAAGTCGTGGCACCTCCTATCAGCAGCGGTATGTCCAGACCGGCTTTCTCCATCTCCTGAGCCACATGCACCATCTCTTCGAGCGAAGGAGTAATCAGGCCGCTCAGCCCCACAATGTCCGCCTTCTCCTCAATGGCTTTCTGCACAATAGCCTCAGCCGGCACCATCACGCCCATATCAATGATGTCATAGCCATTGCAAGCCATCACCACTGCCACGATATTCTTGCCGATGTCGTGCACATCGCCTTTCACCGTAGCCAGCAGCACCTTACCGGCTGATGTGCCGCCCTGCTTCTCTGCCTCAATATATGGTTGCAGCAAAGCCACAGCCTGCTTCATAGTGCGAGCCGTCTTGACCACCTGAGGCAAAAACATCTTGCCAGCCCCAAAGAGGTCGCCCACGTAGTTCATACCAGCCATCAGCGGTCCTTCGATGATGTCCACCGCATGAGGATAGCGGTCCAGTACCTCGTGCAAGTCGGTCTCCAGATAGTCGCCCACTCCCTTCACCAACGCATACTTCAAGCGTTCTTCCACCGAGCCATCGCGCCAAGCCAAGTGGACATCAGCAGCTGCCGGCTGCGCCTTCTCCTTGTCGGAAGCGGCCTTCAACTGCTGGGCAGCTTCAATCAGACGCTCGGCTGCATCGGGACGACGATTGAGCACCACATCCTCCAGCAACTGCAACAAGTCGCAGGGGATGTCCGTGTAGAGAACCGAGGAGGCTGGATTGACAATACCCATATCCATCCCCTCCTGAATGGCGTGATAAAGGAAGACGGCGGGCATCGCCTCACGGATGTAGTTGTTGCCACGGAATGAAAAAGAGAGGTTGCTCACTCCGCCACTCACATGCGAACCGGGCAGATGCTTTCTGATCCAGCCGGCAGCACGGATGAAGTCGACGGCATAGTTATTGTGCTCCTCCATGCCCGTAGCAATGGCCAAGACATTGGGGTCGAAGATGATGTCATGCGGATTGAAGCCCACTTCGTCCACCAGTAAGCGGTAGGCTCGCTCACACACAGCAATGCGCCGCTCGTAGGTGTCAGCCTGTCCCTGCTCGTCGAAAGCCATCACGACAACGGCGGCTCCATAGCGTTGGATGGCGCGCGCCCGTTGCAAGAATCGCTCTTCGCCCTCTTTCAGCGAGATGGAGTTGACGATGCACTTGCCCTGCACACACTTCAACCCCGCCTCGATGACCTCCCACTGAGAGGAGTCTATCATCAGCGGCACACGGGCTATCTCCGGCTCGGAAGCAATGAGATTGAGGAAATTCACCATCTCGGCGCGAGTGTCGAGCAGACCATCGTCCATATTGATATCGAGCACCAAGGCACCATCCTCCACTTGTCGGCGGGCTATACCCAGGGCTTCGTCGTATTTCTTTTCGTTAATCAGCCGCAAGAACTTCCGCGAACCGGCCACGTTGCATCGCTCACCCACATTGACAAAATTGTTTTCCGGCTTCACTTCCAAGAGTTCCAATCCGGAGAGCCACAAGGCATCGGGACGGGGAGCCGGCTGATGAGGTCGTCCCTCTGCTGCCAGCGGCACAAACCGTTCGATGAACGCTTCGGTCGTGCCACAACAGCCACCGATGATGTTGACCAATCCATCGTGGATATAGTCGGCTATCTCCCCCGCCATCTGCTCCGGTGTCTGGTCGTACTGACCCATCGAGTTGGGCAGTCCGGCATTGGGATGAGCCGAGATGAAGAAGGGAGCTCGCGCAGCCAGCTGTGCCAGGAAAGGCTTCAGCTGACGGGCACCGAACGAGCAGTTCAGTCCCACCGAGAAGATGCCCGGACGATAGATGGAAGCCAAGAAGGCATCCAAAGTCTGTCCCGACAGGGTACGTCCTGCCACGTCGGACACCGTGACCGAGAGCATGAGCGGCACCTGCCGTCCCAACTCAGCCATCACCTCCTCGGCAGCACAGAGAGCCGCCTTTGCATTCAGCGTGTCGAAGATAGTCTCAATCAGCAACGCATCCACTCCCTCTTGCAACAAGACGGTCATCTGCTCGCGGTAGGCCAGACACAACTGGTCGAACGTGATGGCACGGAAAGCGGGATTATTGACATCGGGGCTGAGGGAGCAAGTCTTGTTGGTAGGTCCTACCGATCCGGCTACCCAACGGGGCTTCTGCGGAGTGCGGGCGGTGTATTCGTTGGCCAGTCGGCGTGCGATGCGCACCGCCTCGCGATTGATGTCGGCCACCAGATGCTCGGTACAATAATCGGCCTGGCTGATAGCTGTGGCGTTGAAGGTATTGGTCGTAATGATATCGGCACCCGCCTCCAAGTATTTCCGATGAATCTCTTCGATGATGTCCGGCCGGGTGAGGCACAGCAAGTCATTGTTGCCCTTCAGCAGCCCGGGCAGATGGGCCAGCCGTTCTCCTCGAAAGTCGGCTTCCGTCAAGTGATAGGGCTGTATCATCGTGCCCATCGCACCATCCAGGACGAGGATGCGCTGGAACACGGCTTCTTCGATGTGCTGCATAAGATGTATCTGTAGAATGATGTTGGTTTTTTCGTTGGGGTCAGCGCTTGAACATGCGTGCCATGTCGCGCTTGTCGTCTTTCTCCTTGAGCGACTCCCGCTTGTCGTACTGCTTCTTACCTTTGGCCAGAGCCACGACCACCTTGGCCAAGCCCTTTTCGTTGATGAAGAGGCGCACGGGCACGATGGTGAAGCCCGGGTCCTTCGTGCCGCGCTGCAATTTCTCCAGCTCCTTGCGGTTAAGCAACAACTTGCGCTCGCGGCGTGCCAAGTGGTTGTTGTACGAGCCATAGGAGTATTCAGCCACATGCATGTTCTTCACCCAGAGCTCTCCGCGGTTGAAGTAGCAATAGGTATCCACCAGACTGGCCTTGCCCAGACGGATGGACTTGATTTCGGTGCCTGTCAGCACGATGCCGGCCGTATAGGTATCCACCAGCTCGTAGTCGAAGGTGGCCCGCTTGTTCTTGATATTGATAGCAGGTTGTTTCATGGGTTCACGTCTCTCTTTCGGATTAGTTGAGTATCACCATCAACTTGTTGAACACGATTTGTATCAGCCAAGGACACACGAGCAACAGCACGCTGGCCACGAGTGTGAACGAGACCAACGTCTTCTCCTCCACACGCAGCAGCGAGCGGCATCCCTCCCAGGCCACATAGACCAAGTAGAACTGCAGCAGGCTGGCTATGATGCTGAAGTCGGGCAGCAGGCCGATGGCTATCTGTATGACAAACGTCACCGACAGTGTGTAGCCGGCAAAGCGCTGCACCAGCAACAAGTCATCCTCTTGCTTCAGCCACGACATGCGTAGCTGATTGAGGAGATAGGCTGCCAGGAAGTAGCCGCCAAAAAGCGCCACGGCCAACGCGCAACAGCGGGTCATGGCATACTGAAAACTCTGAGGGCCTCCCCATCCCTGCTCGAGCAGCGAGCCGATGAAGACCGACAGCGCACTCAGTCCTATCATAGGATAGACAAAGCCGGTGAAGACTTGACGCCCATCCTCTTGCAAACGAATTTCCTCCCAGGCCTGCGCCGGGGAGGAAATCAGTTGCATGGTGATATGAAATAGTTCTTTATAGTTCACGTAGCAGAGGTATTATTTCAGACAGGTGTGCATCAATTGAAAGCACTGATGCGGAAGCGAGAGAAACTCTTGTCTTGAGGTTCTACATCCTGACCGTTCATGCCCCAGCCTACTACTCTTACATAGACAGAGTCCTGCACCGGTACGAGAGGTTCCAATCCTCTTTCTTCCAACTGCATCTGCAGCTCTTCAAACGAAGGCTGACGGAACGAGTGGTAGATGTAGTAGTTCTGGCCGTACGTCTGATCCTTGCCATAGCTCTGCACCAAGCGCATGGTCACCTCATCGCCCTGAGTCGATTCGGGATAGAGGTCGAAGGCATAGCCACCGTTCTCGTAGTAGAAGCTGAAGTAAGTCGTGATGTAGCCTCGAGAGCTGTAGGCATAGGTCAACTCACGCAGAGGAACACGGGTCTGAATGGTATCAGGCATGTTGCAGAGGTCCTTGGTCAGCACCTGACGGGCAGCCACAATCGTAATCTGACGGGTAGTCGCATTGGCGTCCTGCGTAGCATCTGCATACTTGAAATAGATTTCCACACGCTCCGGATAGCTTGTCTGATTATCGTTAGAGGTAATGCGGATGAACTCTGAGTTGGTCGGATAGTAGGTCGTCCCATCATCGCCATACAAATACACGGTTCCCATGTATTGGCGCACGGTAGCAATCACACCACCATCATAAGTAGAGGTGGTCTCACTATCGCCCAAACAAGAAGTCATCATCGTGCCCATCATCAAGGCAAGGGCTGCCATCAAGCATTTCAATCTTTTCATTTTTATTCAGTTTTGAGTTTGCAAATGTACATACAAAGTAGCGAGTAGCAAAACAAGCCTCGCATTTTTTATTGTTTTTAAGCATAAATGCGAGGGAAGGCCGAATACTGCACATCTATACAAACTTTAACACACCGTCAAGCAGAAATCAGTGGGAAGCCTACATCCGATTGGGCGACTCCCACCGCTTGGTCTCGGCACAAGTCAAGGTCAGCACCTGATTGCCGGCCTGCATCCGGAAGTCGCCTGCCTCCAGCACCCAGTGTCCGTCATAACCCACGAAGGCAAGGTCGCTGCCCTTCAGCTTCAGGGTCACGGTTCGGGTCTCGCCCGGCGGAAGTTCAATCTTCTCAAACTGGCGCAAGCGGCGGTTGTCAGGCGTGAGCGAAGCCACCAGGTCGCTGCTGAAAAGCAAGACGCTCTCCTTGCCGGCCACGCGGCCCGTGTTGGTCACGTCCACCGTCAGAGTGATCACATCGTCGGCGGTGAAGGTGCTCTTGTCGGCACGTAGGTTGCTGTAGGCAAAGGTAGTGTAGCTCAATCCATAGCCGAAGGCCCACTGCACGTTGACCACAGCATCGTAGTTGTAGGCACCCTCCATCTGCTTGCCGATGTGCTCACACGGCTT
>CAMGAL010000117.1 GCA_946007445.1 uncultured Mediterranea sp. | reverse complement strand
AAGCTCACCATCCATCCGCCTCTGCCTTTGAATCACAAGACGGTATGCCTTCCCTCTCCATTTCTCTGGCAAGAATGGAGTTCAGTTCAAACTCAATGCCACCCAATTCCTCCTTCTTCCACCCTCTGAGCGCAAAGATATCATCGTTGAGCGAAGCGCAGCGGTTGGCTTCGCCTTCCTCCTTCGCACCTCGGCCATTCAAGCGAGCTTGACGGCTCTCGGTTTGTCGTCGGTTGGCGCGGATATAGAAAGTCTTGCAATGCTTTCCGACCTCTTCCACAATTTCCTCTGAGCAGGATCCGCTATCTGCCATGAAACGATTGACGGTCAACCCTTTCCGTTCAATCCTCTCAAAGAACCTCCTCAACGTGTCCTTCTGGTGGAAACTAACGTTAGTGTTGCGGAATTAAGGATGACAAAAAAACTATCGTGATTCGTATATTTTTGTCATAGGAGGTATGGGATGAATAACCCGGAGGGACTGTCAAGCCCCAACGGGGCGACATACTACAGCACTGGGTGCAAACCCTGTGTGTGATAAGAGCCCCCAAACCACCATGAGTCCTGTAAGGACGACATAAAAAGACAGCAAGGTTTTATGTCATCCTTACAGGACTCGAGGGATGTATGCTTCCCGTTGGTTCACAGGGTTCACACCCTGTGCTATAGTATGTCGCCCCGTTGGGGCTCATTGCCCTCACCCCGTCCCTCTCCCACAGGGCGAGGGAGCCGCTGCACACATCTTTGTTCTAACCATTAATCAGAAAGTACAGCAGGAGTTCCCTCGCCCCGTGGGCGAATAGAGGTATGCGTAGCATAGGAGACACCCGAAGTGTCTCCGGCCTCTATGAGGGGAGCCAATCTGTGATTGGCGACGGAGGGCAAGGGATAGGGTGAGGGCAAAACAAACTGCCAGCAGCCCGTGAATGTCTACACCCCCACCTGCGGACACACCGAGGTGTGTCCCTACAGGCTGAATGATATTTATGCTATACGGAGAGGGAAAAACACATACACATTATTATATATAGACACTGCCAACATATTTAACAGGATTGTGATATGACTGTCATGCTACCGAAATATAGGCACACTACCTTTGCTGCCGACAAAGAAAATGTTCTATATGAAGAAAACAATGATGAGACTGGTCAGCGCTGCGGCGCTGAGTATGATTGGGGTAACAACTATAATGGCAGCCGACATCAAAGGAACGGTGGTGGACAAGCAGACCCGTGAACCACTTGTGGGTGCTACGGTCACTACCCAAGGCACAGGCGCCGTGTGCGATGTAGACGGCCGATTTGTAATCAGAGGACTGAAAGCACAAGACTACACTCTCACCGTGAAGTATATCTCGTACCAGACCGTGACACTCCAAGCCAAGGCAGGACGCGACACCCTGCTCAGCGTGGAGATGGTGGCCGACCGCCAGACACTGGGAGAGGTGCAGGTGACGGGCATGGTGCGCCGCAACACCGAGAGCGCCATGATCGCACAGGCCAAGGAGAGCCAAGTGGTGGTGAGCAACGTGTCGGCTCAGGAGATAAGCCGCACACAAGACACCAACGCCGGCGAGGTCATCAGGCGCGTGCCGGGCGTGAGCCTGATAGAAGACAAGTTTGTGATGGTGCGCGGCCTCTCGCAACGGTACAACAATGTATGGATAAACGGAGGAGCGGCACCGAGTTCGGAGGCCGATGCCCGCGCCTTCTCCTTCGACATCATCCCGAGCAGCCAGATAGACAATCTGCTGATTGTCAAATCGCCCAGCCCGGAATATCCGGCCGACTTCTGCGGAGGTTTTATCCAAGTGAATACCAAGGACATACCCGTAAGAAACACATGGGCCGTCAGCATAGGAGCCAACTGGAACGACGCATCGGCGTGGCAGAATTTCAGATACGCCAAGGGCAGCGCGACAGACTGGATGGGGTTCGACAGCAGCCTGAGACCCTACAGCGGCGGATTTGGTGCCGCACTGAAACCCATCGCAGGCGAGGGCACGGTGTCGCTGACCGACAACGGTCTGAACAACGACTGGCGCGTGAGGAACCGCAACCCGTGGGGCGACCTGAAGGCCAGTACGGAGTGGAGCCACAAGTGGACGGTCAGCGGTGCCCAACTGGGCATGGTGGGAAGCGTGAACTATACCAACGAGACACGCACCTACAAGGACATGACCAACAACCTCTTTGGCGTGTACGATGCCGCCCATGACCGCAGCAACTATCTGCGCCGCTCCACCGACAACCAGTACAACCACAACGTGCGCGTGGGAGCCCTGCTCAACATGGCCCTGCTCACAAAAACGGGCGACGACAAGCTGGAATGGAAAAACATCTTCAACCAGTTGGCCACTGACCGATACACCGACCGCACGGGAGTGAACGCACAATCGGACAATGAGGTGGGCGCGGAGTACTACTACCGCAGCCGGACCACCTACAACACCCAACTGACGGGCAAGCACACGCGCAAGGCCGACGAGCTGACATGGAGCGCGAGCTACGCCTACGCCAACCGCAGGATGCCGGACCGACGACGCTACACCATAGACGACGCACTGGAGCGGGGCACCCTGATGCTCACCGCCGGCAACGAGATACAACGTGAGTTTACCAAACGGGACGAGTTCAGCGTGTAGGCCGGCATAAACGACTGGCACGTATTCGGCTAGGATATGCTCTCGCTGAAGGTGGGTGCCTACGGCGAATACCGCTCAAGAGAATACAAGACACGGGAGTTTATCTACAACTGGGACATGGGCGACAACCAGTTGCCAGAGGGTTTCCGCAAGATGGAGATGACGGAGCTGCTGAGCAATGCCGACCACTTCGGTGCCGACAAGCTGTACCTGCTCGAACAGCAGGCGATGCGCAACAACTACGGCGGGCGCAACCTGCTCGGTGCCGGCTATGCGGCAGCCACGCTGCCACTGGGCAAACTGAACGTGTATGCCGGACTGCGCTACGAGTATGACCGCATGGAACTGATCACCAACAGCCGCGATGACGTGGAGAGCCGCCAAAGCCGCTACTATCGCCACAACGACCTGTTCTCATCGGTCAACACTACCTACCGCTTTAACGACCGCCACCAGCTGCGCCTCTCCTACGGCAAGTCGGTGAACCGGCCGGAGTTCAGAGAGGTGTCGCCATCGGTATTCTACGACTTCGACCTGGCCTCGCACGTACAGGGCAACACCGACCTGAAGGCCTGCTACATACACAACGCCGATGTGCGCTACGAGTTTTATCCCTCACGCGGTGAGCAGGTGACGGTGGCCGCCTTCTACAAGCGGTTCAGCAACCCGATAGAGTGGACCTACACCGTAGCCGGAGGCACCAGTCTGGTGTACTCGTACGAGAATGCCTGCAGCGCCGACAACTATGGTGTGGAGATAGACATCCGAAAGGACCTGTCGGACATTGGCCTGAAGGGACTGAGCTGGTCGTTCAACGGTGCCCTCATCCACAGTCGCGTGCAGTTTGCCGAGGGTTCGCGCAACGAGAACCGCCCCATGCAGGGACAGTCGCCCTATCTGATCAACACCGGCCTATTCTACCGCCATGAGGAGGCACAGCTCAACGTGGCCCTGCTCTACAACCGTATCGGCAAGCGCATCATAGGCGTAGGCAGAAGCGAGGGAAGCACAGGCAGCGATGACAACGCGCGTGTGCCCGACAGCTACGAGATGCCGCGCGACATGATCGACCTGACGGTATCGAAGAAGATTGGAAGCCACATAGAACTGAAAGCCAACGTGCGCGACCTGCTGGCACAGCGCGTGAGCTACAAACAGTTTGCCGAAGTGGGCAACGCCGACGGCCACACCCGCGAAGTGGAGCAGGTGACACGCCAATACAAGCCTGGTAGAAACATCGGCGTGGCGGCAGTAATCAAATTCTGAAAGTAAAAAGGACAAACGTTTCATTATAAACAACAGTAATATGAAAACAGTAAGTTATTTTAGCGTGCAGGCACTGGCTGTGCTTGCCTTGTGTGTAACCGCTTGCAGCAGTGACGACGACCCCACACCGGATCCTGGAACGGGAACAGAGGTGGTGTACAAATGGGGGACTGACGGCGGACTGAAGTCGTGCGACCACATCCTGTTCAGCGAGACCAACAATGCAGAGGATGCCAACGGCAGGCAGATAGGCAATGGCGATGCCGAATTTGTCTTCACCGGCAAACAGACACTGAAGAAGGGGACCTATCTGCTCAAGGGATGGGTGTACATAGCCAACGGGGCCGAACTGACCATCGAACCGGGCACCGTAATCACGGGCGACAAGCAGACCAAGGCTTCGCTCATCGCCGAGCGTGGCGGCAAACTGATAGCCCAAGGCACGGCTACAGAACCCATCGTATTTACCTCGGAAGAGGCTGCTGGCCAGCGCAAGCCGGGCGACTGGGGAGGCATCATACTCTGTGGCAAGGCGCGCAACAACCAGAACGAGATGCAGATAGAGGGTGGCCCGCGTACCAAACATGGCGGCACCGACGACAACGACAACTCGGGTGTGCTGAGCTACGTGCGTATAGAGTTTGCCGGCTATCCGTTCCAGCCCGACCAGGAAATCAACGGTCTGACACTCGGATCAGTAGGCAGCAAGACGCAGATAGACCATGTACAGGTGTCGTACAGCAACGACGACTCGTTTGAGTGGTTCGGCGGCACCGTCAACTGCAAGCATCTGGTGGCCTATCATGGTTGGGACGACGATTTCGACACCGACAACGGTTTCAGCGGTGCCGTGCAGTATGGTCTGGCCATCCGCGATGCCCGTATCGCCGACAAGTCGCAGAGCAACGGTTTTGAGAGCGACAACAACGCGAGCGGCTCGGATGTGTCGCCCTACACCACCGCCACTTTCAGCAACATCACCTTCATAGGCCCAAAATTGCAGAGCGGTGCGGGATTTGAGAACACAACCGACTTTATCAACGGTGGCTCGATGAATCCCAACAACGGTTCAGCACTCGGCCGCTTCCAGTCGGCCATGCAGATACGCCGCAGCTCGCGCCTGAATGTCATCAACTCGGTAGCTGCCGGCTGGCCCATCGGCCTGATCATCGACGGCGAGAAGGGCGACACGCCTGCTCAGGCCGAAAAGGGTACGCTGCAGTATCACAACAATGTGCTGGCCGGGATGGATATCGTAGGCTCGGATGCCAACAAGGTGTATGAGGATGTGCGCTATGATGCCGCTAACATGCAGGTGATAGACGCTACACAGAAATCGTACTCGAACACATTCTTCTTCAAAGAGGCACTGAACAACAAATACTACGACGATGCCAGCGCACTGGCGCTGACAGATGCCAGCCATACGGGTTCGCCGTTTATGCCTACCTTGGGCAGCCCGCTGCTCTCCCTCGCCGCCTTCACGGGCAATGTCCCCGCTTGGCTGGACAAGGTAAGCTACGTAGGTGCTTTCAACGCCACCGACAACTGGCTGACGGGCTGGACCAACTTTGACCCACAACATACTCAATACTAAACAATGGAAAACCGGTAGATGGGGAGGGAATGCCGTAACCCATGTTGACGGAACTCTCTCCTCTTCTCAAATCTTGTCTACAACGGGGAGGGTGTATCAGGAGACTGATGCACCCTCTCATTTGTATTGTCTTTCCTTTTGCAGGGGATGTTTGCGCATAATTGTCTAATGGCCGATTTGGGTTAAACAAGTCGCGCCGATGGGAATGAATAGCCCGTAGGGCTGTACAAAGAGTAACCGCGGACAACGTCCGTGGACATTACAACTCCTACCGTCAACAGCCTGGAAGGGCTGTACTTCGTGGCTGAAAATGTATTGCCTTCCAGGCAATGAGTTGGGGTTGATGCCTTTTCCGGTGGCGGACCACCGGTTACTATTGGTATAGCCCCCAGGCTGAGGGTGCCCTTACCCCGTCCCTCTCCCACGGGGCGAGGGAGCAGCTGGCCCATCTTTGTTTTTAGCCATTAATCAGAAAGGGTAGCAGGAGTCCCCTCGCCCCGTGGGCGAATAGAGGTATGCGTAGCATAGGAGACACCCGAAGTGTCTCCGGCCTCTATGAGGGGAGCCAATCTGTGATTGGCGACGGAGGGCAAGGGATAGGGTGAGGGCAAAACCACTCCTCACGACATACATCAAAGCCAAATGCGGCATTTAGCACTCGTAAACGCCACCTTTACGACGCTAATCATGGCATTTAGCTTGAAGGAAGGCCATGACATGATTAACTGATGTCCAAGGTATTCTTCTCGGGGAATGGTTTCCAACGGGTGCCGTAAGCATCGTAGGCGTCGGTCACGATGACGAAAGCATCGGGAGCGATGGCCTTGATGGCGGTGGTGAAAGCTTCTACCTCGCGCATGTGCACCACCATCATCAAGGCACATTTCTCCTCCTGCGAATAGAGGCCAGAGGCACGGAGGGAGGTGGCGGTACGGTCGAGCTTGTGCAGGATGAAATCGCGCAACTTGACATTGTCGGTATCGGAGACGACAAACATCAGTTTGTTGCTCTTGGAACCCGACAGCACGAAGGCAACCATGCGCGACATGATGAAGATGCAGACGAGGGAATAGCCTGCCAACAGGAAGGCTTGCGGCTCGGGCTTGACAGAACCTATGCCCAGACCCAGTATGGCAATACCGGAAAAGACGATGGTGGCATCGGTGGCCAACAAGGCATTGGAGAACTTGAAACGCAGGTACTTGTGCAACAGCATGGCAATGATATCAGAACCGCCAGAGGTGGCTTTGGCCCGCATGATGAAGCCCTCGCCTATCCCGACCAATGTCGCGCCTAAAAGCACGGCAAGAATACGGTCGTTCTCCAGATTGAGCATGCCGCCGCAGAGGGCTTGTGGGGACAGTGTTTGCATTGCGTCAGCCGTAGGGATAACGCACATGGAAACAGTATTCATCATAATGGGAACAATGAGCGTGGCGAAGAGGGTT
>CAMGAL010000116.1 GCA_946007445.1 uncultured Mediterranea sp. | reverse complement strand
AGTGCTTCCGTCGTCTCCTCCTTCTTGCGCGCATGATCGGTCTCCTGGGTCTCGTCGCCCTGGAAGAAGAGGCGCTTCAGGGTCTTCTCGTTCAGCTTGCGGTGGCTCAGTTGCTTGTAGGCGGAGTTGTCGGTCGTGGTCACCGGTAGCAGGGCAAAGCGTCCCACGTAGGTGACGTGTCCCTGTCTGTCGGCCTCCTCGGCCTCTGTGGCCGATACGAAGGTCAGGTCGGCCTTCTCCTCCTTGCCTGTCACGATGCGTATCTGTACGCCGGGATGGGCGGCGGTGTATTTCTCAATCCATTGGGCTACCAGTTGGTTGCTCACACGCGGTGCACTGATGGTTATCACTCTGTCCGGGTCGCCCGCTGCTCTCAGGGGGATGGCAGTCCATAGCAATGCTGCCACCAATATAGGTATGATTCTGCTTTTTGTACTCATGATTTTAGGTTTATCCTGTATAACACATATCTATTTATAGACTCTCTTCGGTCTGTTGCCTGTCGGCAACGACGTCTGGTCATTCATTACATTCGTGCCGGGCGGCACATTCGGAAGGAACAGACGTAGTTGGTCTGCCATACGTTACGTTTCATTCGTGTCTTCATTGTCTCTCTCAATTTTTTATCTGAAGCTCGCCTTCTGTTCTTCATAAGGGAGCTTCCTGTTTCCGGGTGCAAAGATAGGGGTGATGTCAGGGCATAGCAATCCCCTAAATAGGGTATTTGGTATACCATATTTAGGGGATATTTAGGCTGCGAGCAGCGATTTGAGCAGGTAGAAGAGCACGGGGACGAGCAGTGAGGGCAGCAGGTCGATGGTCTTGCAGTCTTTGATGCCTAGGATGGAGAGGCCGGAGCAGACAATCAGCACACCTCCCACAATACTCAACTCCGTACGCATTGCCACGGGCAACGCGGCACTGAAGCAGAAGGCAATGAGGTAGAACATGCCCTGCCAGCAGAACAGGACGGGAGCCGCCAGCAGCATGACCCACCCGTAGGAGGCCGACAGTACGGCCGAGGTCACCAGGTCCAGCGTGGCGTTGGTGTAGAGAAAGGTGTTGCCCGGCTCGTCCAGTGCCCAGCCGTGGGTGGGCGACAGGGCCGACATCAGCGGGCCTACGATGGAGAAGGTGCCTATGCAGTAGAGCAGTAAGCCGGTGACCAGGCCGTTGACCTGCGTCTTCTTCTGCCCCGACAGCCGCTCGATGCGCCCCGACAGGTTGAGCCGTGTGCCCACCACGGCCCCGATAGCCAGACTGAGGATGAACAGCACGGGATATTCGCTCTTGCCCATGTTGGGCAGGGCGGCGTTGGCACCCAGTACGATACAGCAGAGGCCCAGTCCGTTGAACAGGGCCTGCTTGTATCTCTCCCCGATGCCGGTGCGCAGCAGAGCTCCTGCTGCGCCACCGATCAGGATAGTAGCGGTATTGACAATGGTTCCTAACATCGTCTGTATGGGTTATTCTTCCACCGTCAATCGGATGGTACCGGCTTTCACACCTTTGGCTTTGGCCTCTACTACGATGCTGCCTGCCTTCTGGCCGCTCTGTACCAGCAGGGTCAGCTGGCCGGCAAAGGCGGGCATCAGCGGTTTGTGGAAGGGGTAGAGGCAGGTGGCGTCGCCATTGGCGGCGGCACGGTAGCTGCCTTGTCCCTGCACGCGGAACTGTACGTCGCGCTTATCGAAGGGGCAGAGGTTGCCGTCCTTGTCCACCACGCGCACGGTGATGTAGCTCAGGTCCTTGCCATCGGCTGCCAGCACGGTGCGGTCGGGCACCAGTTCCAGGTGATGGGGCTTGCCGGCCGTGCGCACGGTGCGCTCTTCGGCCACCCGGCCCTCTGCGTCATAGGCCACCACGCGCACCTCGCCCGGCTCGTAGACGGCATCCATCCACATCAGCCGGTAGCGGCGTTGCAGCCACAGGGGGTCTGTCTCTTTCCGTGCCTGGGCCTCGGCAGCCGTCAGTTTGCGCTGTCGGCCCAGGCTCTTGCCGTTGATGAAGAGCTCGGCTTCGGGATAGTCGGTATAGACAAAGACGGGTGTCACCTCGCCTTCGCGGCCAGGCCAGGTCCAATGGGGCAGGATGTGCAGGGTGTGTGCCTGCTTGTTCCAGAGGCTGCGGTAGAGGTAGTAGCGGTCTTTGGGCAGCGAGGCCAGGTCGATGATGCCAAACACCGAGCTGTGGCTGGGCCAGGCGTCGGTGTCGTAGGGCGAGGGCTCGCCCAGGTAGTCAAATCCCGTCCACACGAACTGGCCCAAGGTCCAGTTGTAGTCGTCGGCCAAGGCAAAGTCTTCGTCGGGCACGTTGCTCCACGAGCAGGACTCCAGGTCGTAACCTGAGCACTGGTGGTCGTCGTACATGGCCTGCTTCTTCAGCTCCACGGGGAACTTGTAGATGCCTCGTGAGCTGACGGTTGAGGAGGTTTCCGAGCCGAGCAGCAGGTTCTGCGGCAGGCGTTCGTAACCCTCGAGGTAGCGGTGTGTGCGGTAGTTGAAGCCCGGCACGTCAATCATGGCGGCAAAGCCGTTGTCCAGCACGCAGCTCACCTGGTCCATGCCGCAGGTCACGGGGCGTGTGGGGTCTTCGCGGTGGCAGATGTCCTGCAGGAACGAGGCCACCTGGTAGCCCTTGGGGCTGCATTGGGTGGGCACCTCGTTGCCTATGCTCCACATCACCACGCTGGGGTGGTTGCGATACTGGTGTAGCATGTTCACCATGTCGCGCTCCGCCCACTCGTTGAAGTAGCGGTGGTAGCCGTTGGCACACTTGGCGATGTCCCATTCGTCGAAGGGCTCCAACATCATCATCAGTCCCATCTCGTCACACAGCTCCACCAGCTCGGGGGCAGGCATGTTGTGTGAGGTGCGTACAGCGTCGCAACCCATCTCCTTCAGCAGTGTGCGCTGTCGGCGCAGGGCGGCCACGATGACAGCGGCCCCCAGTGGGCCCAGGTCGTGGTGGTTGCACACGCCCTGGAACTTGCGGTGCTGGCCGTTCAGGAAGAAACCCTTGTCGGCCACCAGCTCCAGGCTGCGGATGCCGAAGCGGGTGGTGTACTCATCCACCTGCTTTCCCTCCACATAGATGCGCGAGTGGGCCTTGTAGAGGTAGGGCTTCTCGGGCGACCAGAGGCAGGGAGCCTGTACGAGGAAGTTCTGCTCGAAGGGCTTGCCGTGGTTGATGGTCAGCGTGTTGTCCTTGCTGGTCACCACCTCGCCGGTGGGCGATACGATGTCGGTCACGATGCGCACCCGGCGACCGTCGGCTTGCGTCAGCGAGGTGAGCAGGCGCACGGAGGCATACTCCTCGCTCACGTGGGGCGTGGTGAGTTGCGTACCCCATACGGGCACGTGGATGTCGGCAGTCGTCACCAAGCGCACGTGGCGGTAGAGTCCTGCACCCGGATACCAGCGCGACGACTGCGGGCGGTTCTCCAGCCGCACGGCCAGCACATTGGGCGTGCCATCGGTGTGGATATATGGGGTGGCGTCTATGTGGAATGAGTTGTAGCCGAAGGGCCAGAAGCCGGCTTCGCGGCCGTTGATGTAGATGCGGGCTTCGCTCATGGCGCCGTCAAACACCAGCGTGGTGTTTCCACCGGCCGGAGCCTCGAAGGTGGTGCGATACCAGCCCACCCCTACGTAGGGCAGGCCTCCTGTGCGGCCGGTCTTGACCGATGCCCGTTTCTCGAAGTTCTGCGTCACGGCCACATTCTGCAGGTCGTGGTCGCGGCTGAAGGGGCCGTAGATGGCCCAGTCGTGTGGTACGCTGACTTGCTGCCAGCGGCTGTCGTCGTAGGTAGCCTGTTCGGCTCCGGCTTGTTCGCCTTGGGCGAAGCGCCATCCCTGCTCCAGCATGGTCTCGGTACGTTGGGCCATGGCTGTGCCTGCTGTCAGCAGGAGGGAGCCAATAAGGTAAAGGATTCGTTTCATGATGATGGTGTATATTTTGGTTGTTTATGTAGTTGTCATTACTCCTTGAACCCATCCATGATGACGGTGGGCTTGCCATCCTCGGTGAAGGCTCCTAAGGCATACTGGCTGGGCTTACACTCCGGCTCCCAGTAGAACACGCCCTTGCAGCGGCCGTTGGTATTCTCGCGGCACTGCTTGATGAGGCTCGCCAGTTGGCGCTTGCCGTCGGCCAGTACGGTGGATGAGGCCAGCTGGCCCGTCTTGCCGTCGGCACACTGCATACCGGTCTCCACCACCATCACGTCACAGTTGTAGCGCTCGGCCACATGCTTGATGTTGCTGATGGCACCGGCTATCACCTGGTCGGCGTTGGTGTAGCCGCTGTTGGTCTCGGGCATCAGCGTCCAGTAGGGATAGACCGACATGCCGATCATGTCCCACTTGGCACCGTTGTTCTTCAGGATGTCTAGGTTCCATTCGTAGAGCGAGGTTTTCCAGCCGTTGTCTAGGTGTACAATGACGATGGCCTCGGCAAACACCTCCTTCACGGCCTGATAGCCAGCGGCAAAGAGTCCGGCATACTGCTTGGGGTTCTTGTCGGCCTGTCCCATGGGCCACAGCATACCGTTGCTGGTCTCGTTGCCCACCTGCACCCATTTGGGAGTCACGCCGGCCGTCTTCAGGGCATTGAGCACCGCCTTGGTGTGGGTGGCCACGTCACTCTTCATCTGCTCGTAGCTGTGATTGGCCCAGGCGGCGGGGATGTTCTGCTTGCCCGGGTCGGCCCACCAGTCGCTGTAGTGGAAGTCTATCATCACGTCCATGCCCTCGGCCTTGGCCCGTTTGGCCTTGTTCACCACGTCGGCCGTGTTGCACCAGTTGTCGTTCTCTTTGGGGTCCACCCATACGCGTAGGCGGATGGCGTCGAGGCCCAGCTCCTTCATCAGCTTGGTACATTCGCGCTCTTGGCCTTGGGTGTTGTGGAATTTATAGCCTTTCGCTTCATATTCCGTCACCCAGCTGATGTCGGCACCTTTGGCAAAGGCCACGGTCGGTGTGGGGTCCGGTGTGGGTTCGGGGGTAGGTTCGTCGGAGTTGCTGCTGCCACCTCCGCAGGCACAGAGGCAGCATACCAGCCCTGCTGCAAGGGCTTTCCAGGATAAGTTCTTCATGGTTATTGTAGTATGATTTGGTTGACAATTCTGCTTTTACGCGACAAATATACGCTTATTTCGTCAATATCACCCTTCTGCCGGCACTTTTTTATCGGCTTAGGAGGAAGATGCAAACGTTTGCATTCCCTTTTTTCGGATTATTCTGACCCAATTACGGGGAAGCGATGCTTTTCCTGTACTTTTGTATGCCGATTGAGGTAAATCCGTTATCTTTGTCGGTGAAACAGATCGATACCATGAACAAACCCCAGATAACCATCAAAGACATAGCCAAGGCGCTTCATGTGTCGCCCTCCACGGTGTCGCGGGCCCTGAAAGACAATCCCGACATCAGCCAGGAGACCCCCAACCACGACCAAGCCAATCCGCCCGCGCACCAATATAAGCCCAATGTGCTGGCCGTCAATCTGCGCTCCAGCCGCT
The DNA here is from genome assembly GCA_946007445.1 of uncultured Mediterranea sp. Taxonomy (GTDB): domain Bacteria; phylum Bacteroidota; class Bacteroidia; order Bacteroidales; family Bacteroidaceae; genus Bacteroides. The sequence goes on along the minus strand of CAMGAL010000116.1, from coordinate 1,449 downwards.
CCAACGTGATCGGCATCATCGTGCCCCAGCTGGTGCACCACTTCTTCTCGTGCGTGCTCAGTGGCATAGAACAGGCAGCCTCCGAGGCCGGCTACCACATCCTAGTGGCACAGAGCAACGAGCAGTATGAGCAGGAGGTGAAGATTGTACACTCCTTCCTCACGGCACGCGTATGCGGGGTCATCACCTCGCTGGCCAAGGACACCTCGCGCTACGACCACTACCAGGAATTGCTGGACAACGACATTCCCATCGTCTTCTACGACCGCATCTGTACCGAGCTGAAGACCGACCGCGTGGTGGTGGACGACTATGCCGGTTCGCTCTCTGCCGTGGAGTACCTCATCCAGACGGGCTGCAAGCGCATCTGCTTCTACGGCACCGACCCCCACCTGGAGATCAACAAGAACCGCCGCAACGGCTACCTCGATGCCCTCAAGAAGTATGGCATACCCGTAGATCGCTCGCTGATGTTCCTCTGCGACACGCGCGAGCGGGCCATCGCCCTCACGCCCGACCTGCTGGAGTCCGACACACCGCCCGACGGATTCTTTGCCATCAACGACGAGACGGCTGCAGGCATCCTCTATGCCTGCAAGATGGTGGGTGTCCGTGTGCCCGACCAGGTCTCCATCTGTGGCTTTACCGACGGCAGCGTGGCCCAAAGCACCGACCCCAAACTGACCACCATCGAACAGCATGGCGAGGAGGTGGGCAAGTGTGCCTTCTCCATCCTGCGCAACAAGCTGGAGGGAATCGACCGTGGCACCAACCGCATTGTGCGTACCAACCTGGTGGTGAGGGGAACGACGAAGTAATTGAAGAATGCATAATGAAGAATTTAAAATGAATCATTTAACATGTAACTCGTAGCTCGTAACTTGTAACTAAATAAACATATGAAAACCAAACCCGATTTAAGCTTTTGGAAGCTGTTCAACATCAGCTTCGGATTTTTCGGCGTACAGATTGCCTACGCCCTTCAGAGTGCCAACATCAGCCGTATCTTCGCCACCCTGGGTGCCGATCCCCACCAGCTCTCCTTCTTTTGGATCCTGCCGCCGCTCATGGGTATGCTAGTGCAGCCCATCATCGGTATGCTGAGTGACCGCACCTGGTGTCGCTTCGGCCGCCGCATCCCCTATCTCTTTGTGGGAGCCATCATAGCTGTGGCCGTCATGCTGATGCTGCCCAATGCCGGTTCGCTGGGCCTCACCACGCAGGTGGTCATGTGGGGTCTGTCGGGCACCATGCTCTTTGGACTGATGTCCCTCATGTTTCTCGACACCTCCATCAACATTGCCATGCAGCCCTTCAAGATGATGGTGGGCGACATGGTCAATATCCGTCAGAAGGGCTTGGCCTACAGCATCCAGTCGTTCCTCTGCAACGCCGGTTCGCTGGTGGGCTACCTCTTCCCCTACATCTTCACCTTCCTGGGCGTGCAGA
>CAMGAL010000115.1 GCA_946007445.1 uncultured Mediterranea sp. | reverse complement strand
TCGTCAGCCCTCGGGTCGACGTTGACGGTTGCCACCGAACGGAAGGCCTCGCGGCCGGCCAGCTATGCAGGGTCTATCGCGTCGGGGATGCGATCGGCGGCTTGCTCCACACGAGTGGGGTAGCTATAGGGCAGGCCGAACTCGGCCAGGATGGCGTGCATCTCGGTATTGTTGTCGCCGGCACGGCCCAGGACGTCGATGACCTCGCCCCGGGGGTTCTTGGCCTTGTCGGGCCACTCGGTGACGCGCACCACAGCCTTGTCGCCCTCCTTGCCTCCCTTCAGCTTATCCTTGGGAATGAAGATGTCGTTGGCCAGGGTGCGGTCTTCGGTGAGCAGGAAGGCATAGCCGGGGGCTACCTGCAGGGTGCCTACAAAGGTGTCGTTGGCCCGCTCCAGTATCTCCACCACCTCGCCTTCGGCCCCGCGGCCCCGGCGCTTGGCGTAGTACATCACGCGGACGCGGTCGCCGTTCATGGCATGGGCTGAGTTGCGCTCGGCAATGAAGATGGGCTCGCCGCCCTCGTCGGGCAGGAAGGCGTTCTTGCCGTTGCTTTTGCGCTGGAAGGTGCCGGTCATCTCCACGCCGTGGTTCTGCAACTTGTAGCGGCCCGGCTCTACCTCCACCAGGTAGTCGTCGAGCAGCATGTCGGTCAGGATGTCGCGGCAGAGCATCTTGAGCGGATGGGTGGTGAGTCGCAGGTGCTCGGTGAGCTGCTTCATGGTGAACGGCTCCTGGCCCCGCGTATGGATGAAGTCCATCAGACAAGCCAGCAGCTCCTTCTTCTTCATGCGCTTGCCGGCCTTTTTCTCCCTTTTTTCTTTTTTCTTCGACATAGTTCTATACAGTATTTGACGCAAAGTAAACATAAAAATGGTTCCATTCGTTCGCTGAAGCGAAGAAAATGGCACATAAAGAAGGAAAATGGGCAAAAATAGGGGCACGAAACAGATTTATGTCGTATCTTTGCAACGCTTAACAAACAAAAAGGGATGAAAACCAACCAAAAGAACCAAGATGCAGAGAGCCGCGAGAAGGGCATCCGCCGCGTGACGCTGGCCGGGAGTGCCGTCAATCTGCTGCTGGTGGTCGTGAAGCTGCTGGCAGGATGGCTGGCCGGCAGTGCGGCCATGATAGCCGATGCGGTACACTCGCTGTCGGACTTCGTGACAGACATCGTGGTGCTGCTGATGGTGCATCTCTCTTCCCGCCCCGAAGACCAAGACCACGACTACGGACACGGCAAATACGAGACGCTGGCCACGGCCATCATCGGCCTGCTGCTGCTGGGCGTAGGTGCCGGCATCTGCTGGGACGGACTGACAGCCATCTATCACGCCCTGTGCGGACAGCAGCCTCCCCAACCGGGCTGGCTGGCCTTCTGGGCCGCCCTGCTCTCCATCGTCCTGAAGGAGGCCCTGTACCACTACACCTACCGGCGGGGCAAGCAGTTGAGGAGCGGAGCCATGATAGCCAATGCGTGGCACCACCGCAGCGACGCCCTCTCGTCGATAGGCACCCTGATAGGCATCGGAGGAGCCATCCTGCTGGGTGAGAACTTCCGCGTGCTCGACCCCCTGGCAGCCGTGGCGGTGAGCCTCTTCATCGTGAAGGTGAGCATCCAGCTGCTGATGCCCAGTGTGGACGAACTGCTGGAGAAGTCGCTGCCTGCCGATGTGGAGAAGAAGATAATCGACGCCATCCTCCGACAGCCCGGCGTGAGCCAGCCGCACCACCTGCGCACCCGACGCATTGGCAGTTGCTACGCCATCGAGGTACATGTGCGGATGGACGGCAACATCCCCCTGCGGGAGGCCCACCAGGCTGCCACCGACATCGAACACCGGCTGAAGGAGCTGTTCGGCAACGAAACGCACGTGGGCATACATGTGGAACCGGAGAAAGAGACAAAATGAAAGAATCGATACTGATAACGGGAGCCAGCGGATTCATCGGCAGTTTCCTTGTGGAGGAAGCCCTGAAGCGAGGTATGCAGGTGTGGGCCGGAGTGCGCAGCACCAGCAGCCGACGCTACCTGCAGCACCGCAAACTGCACCTGCTGGAGCTGGACATGGCTCACCCGGAACGGCTGAAATCGCAGCTGAGCGGCCACAAAGGCACCTACAACCGGTGGGACTATGTGATACACTGCGCCGGCGCCACCAAGTGCGTGGACAAGGCCGAATTTGACCAAGCCAACTACCTGCAGACACGCCACCTCGTGGAGGCCCTGAGCGAACTGCAGATGATGCCCCGACAGCTGATCTACCTCAGCTCGCTGAGCGTGTACGGCCCCATCCACGAACAGGACGGCGAGCCCATCCGCGAGACCGACACCCCCTGCCCCAACACCGCCTATGGCGAGAGCAAGCTCAAGGCCGAGCGCTACCTGCAGAGCCTCGAAGGGCTGCCCTACGTCATCTTCCGCCCCACAGGGGTGTACGGCCCCAGGGAGCGCGACTACTTCCTGATGGTGAAGTCCATCAGCCGACATATCGACACCGCAGCCGGGCTGAAGCCCCAGCAGCTGACGTTCGTCTACGTGCGCGACGTGGTGCAGGCTGTCTTCGGCAGCATCGACGCCCGCGTCACCCGCCGGGCTTACCTGCTGAGCGACGGCCAGGTGTACAGCAGCCGCACCTTCTCCGACCTCATCCGTAGGGAGCTGGGCAACCCCTGGGTGGTGCGCCTCACCTTCCCCCTCTGGACACTGCGCCTCGTCTCCCGACTGGCCGAGTGGTGGGCAGGGCGGCATGGCAAGAGCAGCACCCTGAACAGCGACAAGTACCGCATCATGAAGCAGCGCAACTGGCAGTGCGACATCACCCCTGCCGTCACAGAGCTGGGCTACCAGCCCCAGTATGACCTGCAGCGGGGCGTGGCCGAGTGCATGGCCTGGTACAAGCAGGAGGGTTGGATTTGAACATAACTCGTAACTACATGAAACTATTGACTCTACATAAGCAGTACAGCAAGGGGTTGTTTGCCATCGAAAAGGCCACCTTGATATATACCCTGCTGACCTCCATCCTGATACTCTTCCTGTTTCAGGAGATGGATCATCCGGGCCGTATGCTCTTCGAGCGCTGCTGCATCGTGGGCATGACCTTCCTGCTGATGTATCTCTACCGGCTGGCTCCGTGCCGGCTGGCCGCCTTCGCCCGCGTGGTGGTGCAGATGTCGCTGCTCTCCTACTGGTACCCCGACACCTTCGAGTTCAACCGCATCTTCCCCAACTTGGACCACCTGTTTGCCTCGGCCGAGCAGTGGCTATGCGGCGGACAACCGGCCGTGTGGTTTGCCCGGCAGTGGCCCCAGATGTGGGTCAGCGAACCGCTCAACATGGGTTACTTCTTCTACTACCCCATGATGCTGATAGTCGTCTTGTGGTACCTGTTCAACCGCTTCGACCTGCTGGAGAAGGTGTCGTTTGTCATCGTGGCCTCCTTCTTCATCTACTACCTGGTGTACATCTTCGTGCCCGTGGCAGGGCCCCAGTTCTACTTCCCCGTCATTGGCGAGGCCAATGTGGCTGCCGGCCACTTCCCCTCCATCGGCAACTACTTCTTCCACCACCAGGAGCTGCTGCCCGGACCGGGCTACGAGCACGGCTTCTTCTACAACCTGGTGGAGGAGTCGCAGCGCGTGGGCGAACGCCCCACAGCCGCATTCCCCAGTTCGCACGTGGGCATCTCCACCATCCTGATGATTATGGCATGGCGAGGCAACCACCGGCTGGCCTACGTGCTGCTGCCCTTCTACCTGCTGCTCTGCATGGCTACCGTCTATATACAGGCCCACTATCTGATAGATGCCCTGGCCGGATTCGTCTCTGCCTGGATGCTCTACATCGGCGTCACCTGGATGTATAAGCGGTGGTTCGAGCACCCCATGTTCCACCAGGCATAGAGGCCAGAAACTTACAAACCCAAAAACTCAGAAACTCAAAAAACTTACATGATCTCACAGATACTGACACAAGCCATCGAAGAGCTTTCGGAAGCCAAGTCCTACCAAGGCCTGTTCCACCGACACGCCGACGTGGCCCCGCTCCCCTCGGCCACAGCCTTGCACGACTGCATCCAGCTGACGCGTGCCATCCTCTTCCCCGGCTACTTTGGCAACGCTGCCGTCAACAGCCGCAACATGACCTACCACATCGGCATGGGCGTAGAGCGCCTCATGGAGCAGCTATCCGCCCAGATATGGGCCGGCCTCTGCTTCGACGGCGAAGAGCTCTCGGACGAGCAGTGCGAAGCCCGCCGCCAAGAGGCCGTGCGCCTGGCTGCCCAATTCATCAGCTGCCTGCCGCAGATGCGCCGCACCCTGGCCACCGACGTAGAGGCTGCCTACAACGGCGACCCCGCCGCCCACTCGTTTGGCGAGGTCATCAGCTGCTATCCGGCCATACGCGCCATCAGCAGCTACCGCATGGCTCACCAACTGCTGGTACTGGGTGTGCCCCTCATCCCCCGCATCATCACCGAACTGGCACATAGCGAGACCGGCATCGACATCCATCCCGGCGCCCGGATAGGCGCTTACTTCACCATCGACCACGGCACGGGTGTGGTCATCGGCGAGACCTGCATCATAGGCAACCACGTGAAGCTCTATCAAGGCGTCACCCTCGGTGCCCGCAGCTTCCCCCTCGACGACGAAGGGAAGCCCATCAAGGGCATTCCCCGCCACCCCATCCTGGAGGACGACGTCATCATCTACTCCAACGCCACCATCCTGGGCCGCATCACCATAGGCCGAGGAGCCACCGTGGGAGGCAACATCTGGGTGACAGAGGATGTAGCTGCCGGAACCAGGATTACACAGAGGAAGTGAATGATTTACAATTTAAAATTTAAAATTTAAAACTAAGAACTCGTAGCTTGTAGCTCGTAACTCGTAACTATATAGAATATGGAATTTGAAATGATTGCCAAGACCCTGCAAGGCTTGGAAGAGGTGCTCGCCACGGAACTGACCGAACTGGGAGCCAACAATATCGAAAAAGGCCGACGCATGGTGGCCTTTACCGGCGACAAGGAGATGCTCTACCGCGCCAACTTCTGCCTGCGCACCGCCCTGCGCATCCTGAAGCCCATCAAGCACTTCGATGCCCAGAATCCGGACGAGGTATATGAACAGGTGAAGGCCATCCGCTGGGAGGAGTACCTCGACACCGACAAGACCTTTGCAGTCGATGCCACGGTGTTCAGCCAGGAGTTCCGCCACAGCAAGTTTGTGGCCTATCGGGTGAAGGATGCCATTGCCGACTACTTCATGGAGCGGCAGGGCAAGCGTCCCGGCGTGCGCATCAGCTCGCCCGACGTGCTGATCAACATCCACATCGCCGAGACCAGCTGCACCCTCTCGCTGGACAGCAGCGGCGAGTCGCTGCACCGTCGCGGCTACCGCCAAGAGGCCGTCGAGGCACCCCTCAACGAGGTGCTGGCTGCCGGCATCATCCTCATGACGGGGTGGCGGGGCGACACAGACTTCATCGACCCCATGTGCGGCTCGGGCACGTTCCCCATCGAAGCAGCCCTCATTGCCTGCAACATCTATCCCGGCGTCTACCGCCAAGGCTACGCCTTCGAACACTGGCCCGACTTCGACGCCGACCTGCTGGAGCGCATCTACAACGACGACAGCCACGAGCGCCCCTTCACCCACCACATCTATGGCTACGACAACAATCCGAAAGCCATCGAGATAGCCACCCGCAACGTGAAAGCCGCTGCCGTGGGCAAGCAGGTGAGCATCGCCCTGCAACCCTTCCAGCAGTTTGAGAAGCCCGCCCAGCCCAGCATCATCGTCACGAACCCACCCTACGGCGAGCGCATCTCCACCAACAACCTGCTGGGGCTCTACCAGATGATAGGCGAGCGGCTGAAGCAGCAGTTCACCGGCAACCAGGCCTGGATACTCTCCTACCGCGAGGAGTGCTTCGACCAGATTGGTCTGAAGCCTACCCGCAAGGTGCCCCTCATGAACGGTGCCTTGGAGTGCGAACTGCGCCAATATGAAATCTTCGAAGGCAAGTACAAGGAGTTTCGCGCCTCGGGCGAACGGCTCGACAAGGAGATCAGCGAAGCCCCTGCCTCTGCCCCCCGACGCGAGTTCAAACCTCGTCGCGACTTCCGACCGGACGAACGCCGAGAGTTCCGCCAGGCAGACGACCGCCGCGAATGGAAGCCCCGCAACGACTACCGCAAGCCCCGCTCCGGCGAGTCCTATCCCGAACGCAAGCGACGCGAGAAACAATCATAAACCCCCATTTCCCCCTTGGCACAATGAGACAGACACTGACCATCCTCACTACCCTATTGGCAATGACAACCTTGGCACAACAACCCCTGAAGCAGGCCACCCTGGAGGAGCTGATGCCCGGCGGCAACCACTACCTGCGCACCGAGAACCGCTGGTACACCTGGTGGGACGACCGCACCTGCCTGCAGCTCGACATTGAGGCCCTGATAGCCATCGAGGCCTCCAGCGGCCGGAGTGACACCCTGATGACCCTGGCCGAAGCCAACCGCCTGCTCCAGACGGCCGGCATGAAACCCCTCCACCACCTGCAAGGCGTGGAAGTGGTACGCCCGACCGAGGGCAAACCGCTGCTGCTGCTCACAGGCAGCAAGGCACGCACCCTGGTGGAAAGCGACAGCCGCACCATCGTGTGGAGCCAGCCCCGACCCGCCCGGGCGGCCAACGACGACTGGAACAGCCGGAGCCGACACCTGGCCTACACCCTCGACAACAACCTCTACCTCCTCACCGCCGACGGAGAGACCCTGCAGGTGACGGACGAGCCCGAAGGCGTGGTCTGCGGACAGAGCGTACACCGCAACGAGTTCGGCATCAGCAAAGGCACCTTCTGGAGTCCCGACGGCGAGCGGCTGGCCTTCTACCGCATGGACGAGAGAATGGTGGCCACCTATCCCCAGGTGCGTCTGGACGACCCCATCGCCCAGGCC
>CAMGAL010000114.1 GCA_946007445.1 uncultured Mediterranea sp. | reverse complement strand
GTTCCTCCTTGATCTTGTCCGGATTGGCGGCAGGCTTGTCTATTTTATTGATGGCAAATACGATAGGTACACCGGCTGCCATGGCATGGTTGATGGCCTCCTTGGTCTGAGGCATCACGTTGTCGTCGGCAGCCACGATGATGATGGCGATGTCCGTCACCTTGGCTCCACGGGCACGCATGGCGGTGAAGGCTTCGTGACCCGGTGTGTCGAGGAAGGTTATCTTGCGTCCGTCGTCGAGTGTGACGTGGTAGGCACCGATGTGCTGGGTGATACCTCCTGCCTCGCCGGCAATGACGTTACTCTTGCGGATGTAGTCCAGCAAGGAGGTCTTACCATGGTCTACGTGACCCATCACTGTGACGATGGGGGCACGGGGCTGCAGGTCCTCTTCGGCATCGGCCTCTTCGACGATGGCCTGTGCCACCTCGGCGCTGACGTATTCGGTCTTGAAGCCAAACTCGTCGGCCACCAGGTTGATGGTCTCTGCATCCAGACGTTGGTTGATGCTCACCATGATACCCACGCTCAAGCACGTGGCGATAACCTGCGTGACGGGTACATCCATCATGCTGGCCAGCTCGTTGGCCGTCACAAATTCGGTGAGTTTCAGCGTACGGCTGTCGGCCAGTTCCATGTTCTCTTGCTCTTGCATACGGTCGGCAGCCTGTTCGCGCTTCTCCTTGCGGTATTTAGCACCCTTGTTCTTTCCTTTCGCGGTGAGCCGGGCCAAGGTCTCCTTCACCTGACGTGCTACGTCCTCCTCGTTCACCTCCTGGCGGATAGCGGCTGCGGCGGCCTTCTTGGCCCGCTCCTTGCTACGCTTGCTCTGTCCTTTCTGTGCCTCGTGCTGGCGGTCTTGTCCTACGGGCTGATAGGCTTGGGCATTGTTGATGTCCACCTTCTCTTTTCCGATGCGGGTACGCTTCTTGCGGCTGGGACTGTCAGCGTCGGCAGCATTCAGCTTGGCATCGTCGCGGCGTATCTCCTTCATGATGGCCTCTTTCATCTGCTTGCGCTGGTCTTGGCGCTGCTTCTCCTTTTCCTCGCGTTCGCGCTTCTTCTCCTCTTTCGACTTCTTGCGCGGGCGGGTGCTCTGGTTGAGGGCAGCCAAGTCTATCTGGCCTATCACGTTGATGCGTGTGGCAGGCTCGGAAGGACGCAGGCGGAAGACGCCTTCGCTCACCTCTTCCATTCGTTCGGCGGTGGTCGATTCATGCTCGGGCTGAGGCTCTGCTGCGGGCTGAGGCTCCTCCTGTTCTGCCGTTTCTTCTGTGGCTACCGGTTCCGGTTCATCCGTCACGACGGGTGCGGGCTCTTCTATCGCCACCTCTTCTTGCGGCTGGGGTGCCGGTGTCTCCTCGACTTGGGGAGCCTCTTCTTGCGGCTTTTCGGCACGCGGTTCTTCTTTCACGGGTTCGGTGATGAAGTGTCCGGGCCGGTTGAGGTCTATCTTGCCCAGAGGCTTGAATTTGGGTCTTGACTCATCGGAGAGAAGGCTCACTGTATCGTTTGTCTTGGCGGCCGTTTTTTCCTCTTCCGCCTGACGCGCGCCGGCCTTGTTCTGTAGGCGTTCCTGCATCATGCGTTCGGTCTTTAGCTTGAGATCCTTGTCGTTGCTGAACTCCTTCACCAGCAGGGCATACTGTTCATCCGAAATTTTGGTATTCGGATTAGGCTCTACCGTGAATCCTTTCTTTTGCAGGAACTCGACTACCGTCGTGATTCCTACATTCAAGTCTCTGGTTATTTTGTTTAATCTGATAGAATTTTATGACAATTTAATATTATAAATTAGGAAATCAAAATTCAATAATGTGAGGGATTAAATTTCAAATTGATTCAGCTTAGTTTTCAAACTCTTTGCGCAGGATGTTGAGCACATCGTCGATGGTCTCCTCTTCAAGGTCGGCCTTCTCGATAAGCATTTCGCGCGGAGCATCCAGCACGGCCCGGGCTGTGTCGATACCGATGCCCTTGATGGCATCGATGACCCATCCGTCTATCTCGTCGCGGAATTCATCGAGGTAGATGTCCTCCTCACCCGGGTCGGCACTGCCGGTCTCCAGTTCGCGGAATACGTCGATGGTAAACTCTGTCAGCATACTGGCCAGCTTGATGTTGGCACCGTTCTTACCAATGGCCAGTGAAACTTCCTCCGGACGCAAGAAAACTTCTGCCTTGTGCTCTTCCTCATTGAGCTTGATGGAGGAGATCTTGGCCGGGCTCAGGGCACGCTGTATGAAGAGCTGGATGTTCGTGGTATAGTTGATGACGTCGATGTTCTCGTTGCGCAGTTCGCGTACGATGCCATGGATGCGGCTGCCCTTCACGCCTACGCAGGCTCCTACGGGGTCGATGCGGTCATCGTAGCTCTCCACGGCAATCTTGGCTCTTTCGCCGGGGATGCGTGCAATGCGCTTGATGGTGATGAGTCCGTCGTTGATTTCGGGCACTTCCATTTCGAACAGTCTCTGCAGGAAGAGCGGCGACGTGCGGCTCAGGATGATTTTCGGGTTGTTGTTCTTGTTGTCCACGCGGGCCACCACGGCACGTGCCGTTTCGCCCTTGCGGTAGAAGTCAGTGGGTATCTGCTCGTTCTTGGGCAGCAGCAGTTCGTTGCCCTCGTCGTCGATGAGCAGCATCTCTTTCTTCCAGATTTGGTAGACCTCGGCGCTGACCACGGTGCCCACCTTGTCGATGTACTTGCTGTAGAGGCTGTCCTTCTCCAGCTCCAGTATCTTGCTGGCCAGAGTCTGTCGGAGGTTGAGGATGGCGCGTCGGCCAAACTTGGCGAAGTTCACCTCGTCGGTCACCTCTTCGCCCACTTCGTAGCTGGTGTCAATCTTCTGTGCCTCGCTCAGGGGTATCTGGCGGTTGCTGTCCTGCAGGTCTTCGTCGGCTACCACTTCGCGGTTTCTCCAGATTTCAAAGTCTCCTTTGTCAGGGTTGACGATGACATCGTAGTTCTCGTCCGTGCCAAACATCTTGGCAATGACGCTCCGAAACGACTCTTCGAGCACGCTCACCATGGTGGTGCGATCAATGTTCTTCAGCTCTTTAAACTCCGCAAAGGTGTCAATTAGGCTGACGGTTTCTTCTTTCTTAGCCATGTACTTCTCTATATTCTATGTTTAATTTTTCTAATTTGTCCTTGTTCCGTGTCGCACGTTCAGTTGAATCTGTATTTGGTGTACTTCACTTCGCCGTACTTCCAGCGCATCTCCACTTCGGTCAGTCGGGGTCTCTTATCACCTTCGGCCTTTACCTTCTGCTCTACGCTGATGGCGAACTCCTCCTCTTGTGCGTCGGTCAGTACTCCTTTCCATTTCCGTCCGTCCAGGGTCATCACCTCCACGGGGTTTCCGATGTGAGCTTCATATTGCTCTTTCACTTTGAAGGGTTGTCCCAGTCCGGCCGATCCCACTTCGAGTTCGTAGTCTTCCTGCTCGCGGTCCAGCTTGCTCTCGATGTATCGGCTCAGCTCCACGCAGTCTTCCATCCATACTCCCTCTTTGTGGTCGATGGTCACCACAATCTTGTCGTCGGTGCTGACGGTCACTTCCACCAGAAAGTAGTCTTTGTCCTTCAGCCACTCTCCGACCACTTGGCAAACGTAGTTTTTATCTATCATACATTACCTGTTAAGTAACAAAAAGGAGGAGCTTGACTGCTCCTCCACTTTAATATCATCCTTTCGACCGCAAAGATACAGAATATCTATGCAATGGCAAAATATTCGGTGATTATTTTTCCGCAATGGCTCTATTTTATCAGCAATTGTTCTTCTTGATTTCAAAGTAAGCCTGCGGGTGGGCACATGCCGGGCACTTCTCGGGAGCCTCCTTGCCTTCGCAGATGTAGCCGCAGTTGCGGCATTGCCATACCACCACTTCATCTTTGGCAAACACCTTGCCTGCCTCGATGTTGCGCACGAAGGCCAAGTAGCGCTCTTCGTGTCCCTTCTCAGCCACCGAGATGGCACGGTACATGGCTGCTATTTCGGGGAATCCTTCCTGGTCGGCCACTTCGGCAAAGTGAGGATAGTCCTTGGTCCACTCTTCGTTCTCGCCGGCAGCGGCGGCCTTCAGGTTGTCCAGCGTCGTGCTGATGATGCCTGCGGGATAGCTGGCCGTTATCTCCACGCATCCGCCTTCCAGATGTTTGAACATTCGCTTGGCGTGTTCCTTTTCCTGCTCGGCAGTCTCCATGAAGATGGCTGATATTTGTTCATAACCTTCTTTCTTGGCTACACTAGCAAAATAGGTGTAGCGCATACGTGCCTGCGATTCGCCGGCAAACGATGTCAGCAGATTTTTCTCTGTCTGTGTTCCTTTGATACTCATAGTTTATGGATTAATTTGAATTGGTTTATCGACAAATATAGGAATTATTCTTGGTTCGTAGTGACAAATCCGGCATTTTTAACTAATTTTGCAGCCGATAAGGTATTTAAGCAAAAAGATTGTTAGATTCATGAAAGCGTTCGATTTCAAGCCGAAACTCTACACGGCACTGAAGAATTACTCGAAAGAGTTGTTTATGGCCGACCTCATGGCCGGTCTGATTGTGGGCATCGTAGCCCTTCCCTTGGCCATCGCCTTTGGTATCGCCTCCGGCGTTTCGCCCGAAAAGGGTATCATCACCGCCATCATTGCCGGCTTCATCATCTCCCTGCTGGGCGGCAGCAAGGTGCAGATTGGCGGTCCTACGGGAGCCTTCATCGTCATCATCTACGGCATCATCCAGCAGTATGGCGAGGCGGGTCTCATCGTGGCCACCCTCATGGCCGGCGTCATCCTCATCCTGCTGGGTGTGTTCAAGTTGGGGGCCGTCATCAAGTTCATCCCCTACCCCATCATTGTGGGCTTCACCAGCGGTATTGCCGTCACCATCTTCACCACGCAGATGGGCGACGTCTTCGGCCTCGACTTTGGAGGCGAGAAGGTGCCCGGCGACTTCGTGGGCAAGTGGATGGTCTATTTCCGTCACTTCGACACCATCAACTGGTGGAACACCCTGGTCAGCCTGGCCAGCATCTTCATCATTGCCATCACTCCTAAGTTCTCCAAGAAGATACCCGGCTCGCTGATAGCCATCATCATCGTCACCGTAGCCGTATGGCTGATGAAGACCTACGGCGGCATCCAGTGCATCGACACCATTGGTGACCGCTTCAGCATCCGTGCCGAGCTGCCCGATGCTGTGGTGCCCGAACTCAACTGGGAGGCCATCAAGAACCTCTTCCCCGTAGCCGTCACCATTGCCGTGCTGGGAGCCATCGAGTCGCTCCTCTCCGCCACCGTGGCCGATGGTGTCATCTCCGACCGCCACGACTCCAACACCGAGCTCATTGCCCAGGGCGTGGCCAACATGGCTACTCCCCTCTTCGGCGGTATTCCTGCCACCGGCGCCATCGCCCGCACCATGGCCAACATCAACAACGGCGGCAAGACCCCCGTGGCTGGCATCGTACATGCCGTCATGCTGCTGCTCATCCTGCTCTTCCTCATGCCCCTGGCCCAGTACATCCCCATGGGCTGCCTGGCCGGCGTACTGGTCATCGTATCCTACAACATGAGCGGTTGGCGTACCTTCAAGGCCTTGATGAAGAATCCCAAGTCCGACGTCACCGTGCTGCTCATCACCTTCTTCCTCACCGTCATCTTCGACCTCACGGTAGCCATCGAGATAGGTCTGGTCATCGCCTGCGTACTCTTCATGCGCCGTGTGATGGAGACCACCGAAATCTCTGTCATCAAGGATGAGATTGACCCCAGCAACGAGGTCGATATGGCACTCCACGAAGAGCACCTCGTCATCCCCCAAGGGGTGGAGGTTTACGAAATCAATGGTCCCTACTTCTTCGGCATCGCCACCAAGTTCGAGGAGATGATGTCCCAGATGGGCGACCGTCCGCGTGTCCGCATCATCCGTATGCGCAAGGTGCCCTTCATCGACTCCACCGGCATCCACAACCTGGAGAACCTCTGCATCATGTCGCAGAAGGAGAAGATCACCATCGTCCTCTCCGGCGTCAATGAGAAGGTGCATCAAGTGCTCCAGAAGTCCGGCTTCTACGAACTGCTGGGTCAGGAGAACATCTGCCCCAACATCAACGTAGCGCTGGAGCGTGCCCAGCAGCTCGTATAACCCCCTCGTCATGCGAAAAAAGAAGAAGAAAAGCCAAACCCTCCGGCTGCCGCTCTGGCTCTGCGCCCTGCTCCTTGTAGCAGCGTGGAGCCTGAGCCATACGCCGGTGGCCGACTGGTGGCAGCAACTCAGGCAGCCTGCCACTCTCTCCCTGCCCGAAGGCACGCAGCTGGAGCTGCCCGCTCCGCTTGCCGACCGCCCCTCGCAGATCATAGCCCACCGGGGCTACACCCTCTCCTACAACCGCCGTCTCAAGCAGGCCAACTGGGTGGCTTGGGAACTGAATCGCGACAAGCTCGTGGAGCGCGAAAGCCGCACCGACAAGTTCCAGCCCGACCCTCAGCTGCCGGCCGACGAGGCCGTCACTACCGACGACTACACAGGCAGTGGCTACGACCGTGGCCATCTCTGTCCGGCCGGCGACAACCGCTACCATTGGCGGGCCATGCAGGAGAGCTTCTACATGACCAACATCTGCCCTCAGCACCACAACCTCAACGCCGGCGACTGGAAGGAACTAGAGGAGCTATGCCGCCGCTGGGCGCAGCAGGAGGGCACCCTCTACATTGTCTGCGGTCCCGTGTTCCAGGGCAAGCGACCCAAGACCATTGGCCGTCAGCATCGCATCCCCGTGCCCGACGCCTTCTTCAAGGCTGTGCTCTGCACCACAGGCACCCCTCGTGCCATCGGCTTCCTCTTCGAAAACCGGGCCGGCAACCGCCCCTTGTCCAGCTACGTGAAGAGCGTCGATGAGTTGGAGGCACTCACCGGCATCGACCTCTTCCCCTCCCTGCCCGATGATGTGGAGCAGGTCGTGGAGTCCTCTGCCG
>CAMGAL010000113.1 GCA_946007445.1 uncultured Mediterranea sp. | reverse complement strand
TTGGCAGCTACTGAGCCTGCTGGGCGTCTTTGGATGCCTTCTGGCCTTCACGGCCTGCAGTGACGACGAGAAAGAGACTGTTCCCCCCGTCATGAGTTTTGAAACCAACAGCGTGACCCTTGCAGGCAAGGGAGAGACCGTCACGCTGAACTATAGTGTGACGGATGCCCCTGCGGGCTTCCTGCTGCCCGAGGCCACGGTGAGTGCCGACTGGGTGCGTGTGGCTGACCACTCCACCCTGGGTCAGATTACCTTGGAGGTGGATGCTGCCCCGCTGGATATGGAGGGACGTACGGCCCAGCTGATCCTCACCCTGCCGGAATTTCCCACAGTGCAGGCCACCTGCACGCTGACGCAAGGCAAGAACGAGGAGGCTTTCTATATCGAGATTACCGACCTGCAGGCCAACGGCGTCATCTACCGCATCACTGCTTCCGACCAGGTGGGGATGAGTTGCTACACCGCCCTCTGCTTCCCGGCCGAACAGGAGGCCACGTTCGGCGATGACCCCAAGACGGCGCTCCTGGCCTATCGCGAGCGAATCAGAGGCTACAGGGATCAGGGACTGACCACCTGGGCCAATGTGGGCACACGTGGCCGCGACCCCGAAAGAGATGGCTACGAGTGGCGGGAGATAGAGAAGAATCTGAAGCCGGGCACCCGCTATTGCCTGATGGCATTCGGATGCAAGGGCTCTTTCTATACGTTCTCTTCGCTGAAGTATGTCACCCCGCTGACCAAGCTCTACTTCACCACACCTACCGAGCAGGAACCTGTGCAGCCGGCTACCTTGCAGATGGAGACCCGTGTGCGTGGAGTGATGCTGGACGCGCACATCAAACCCTCGCGCAGCGACGTGTGGACCTATGCCCGGTGTGTCACGCAGGAAGAGCTGGGTGAGGTGAAGAAAGAGATTGGAGCCATTGAGGAGATGTACTATCGGGGCTCTTCCTACGACTATCTTCTCTCTTACATGCATCAGGGTGACTATGCCCAGGAGAATGTGAACACTGCCCTGAGCGCCAACACCGACTATACTTTCCTCGTGATGGCTTACGACCGCTACCTGAACCGCCTGAGCGACTGGTATCAGCAAGTGTTCCGTACGACCACGGCACTGCCGTCGGACATCACTTTCCAGGTCGATTTCCAGGACGACCATGTGGCGTATATACACTACGTGATTCAGCCCTCCAACAACGACACCTTTGCCTGGGTGGTCCGTGCGGCCGAGGAGATAGAGGGCATGAGCGAGGAAGAGCTGCAGACGCTCTTCTACAACCAGCAATCCGGCAAGCTGGAGCGGAAGGCTTGGGCATGTCCCGGCGATGAGTATGTGGTGCTGGTGGCCGGCAATGCGGGGAAAGAGAAGACGTTCACCACGCCCATCTACAAATTCCCGCACAAGATAGCCGATGCCATTCCGTCGGAAGATGTCTCGATGAGTATCGATTGGTATGCGAAGGTGGATGGTACGGCCTATGCGGATGCAAATCCTGACTATGCGTATCTTAGTGGGAAAGATGTGCTGTTCTTCCATCTCAACTATCACCCGGGTACGGAAATCATCTACTACCAATCTTTCAACCCTGGGGTGGAGGATTGGTTAAAGGAACAAGTGTATATCAACATTGTGGCCCACCACGTCATTTCCAATAATTTCCCCTATTATCGGGATAGTGAATCCACTCCCTATCCGCAGACGATGGGACTGGTATATTCTAAGGGAAAAACGGGAAAGGAAATCATGCTCTTCGTTCCATTCGCCAAGGAATGGGCCAAGATGGGCCAATTCTACCTCCTGGAGATTGACCATGACACCCTGCCTTACACCTCTGTCGAGGAGTTCGAAAAACTGGTTGGCGGCAGTGCGTCCACCACGCGCATGACGATGGCTCAGAAGTCCTGCTTCCAGCCCGTCAGCCAACCTTTGTCCTGGCTTTTGAAGTAAACTTTCAGGCGTTAATGCCGTAACTCGAATTATTCACATTAATACTAATCATTATGGAAGAACAAAATGACAAGATGCAGCCGATTTCGAATGAGGAGTTGGAGCAAGTGAACGGAGGACGTAGTTCTAATTGCTACTATTGGACATGTCCCAAATGTGGAGAAGGAATGTATGTGTGCAAATCGAAATTTCTTAAGGGTGGCAGTTCTACATACAGTCATAAGTACAGAGATTGTAAGTACAAGGACCAATGGATAGCTGAGCGGGATGCATAATTTAATACGATATGAATATGAACAAGGAAAATGTGTACAATCATTACATGGCCTTCAGCCTGCTGTGGCTCTTCGGATGCCTCATGGCCTTGACGGCCTGTAGTGACGATGAGAAACTGGTTCCACCCACTATCACGTTTGAATCCAATACGCTCAGCCCCTCCGGCAGCGGAGAGACGATGACCCTGACCTATCAGGTGGACAATGCACCCGGAGGGTTTCTCCTGCCCGAGGTGCAAGTGGATGCCGAATGGGTACATCTGACAGACCATTCGACCTTAGGGACACTCACCCTGGAGGTGGAGCCTGCGCCTTTCGCTGTAACGGTCCGTACAGCTACCGTGACCCTTGCCTTGCCCGAATATCCCAATGTACAGGCTACCTGTACCCTGACGCAGGGTGCGAATGAGGAGCCTTTCTACATTGATATTGACGAGATACTCTCCGACCGTGTGTTCTATGCCGCCACCCCTCAATCCTCTCTGTCGGACTACCTGTTCCTTTGCACCTGCATCAGCAAGGAGCAGGCCGAGGCTTGGGGCGACGAGCCCCAGAGCGTGATGGCGGGTCTGCTGGAACGGCAAAATCAGTGGTATGAGGGAGCCAGCTGGTACGACCCCTCACTGTCGGGCTATACACGCTATGCCAACAAGCCGGTGGAGCGGGAAGTGACGCTCAACCTCGAGCCCGGTCATGAGTACTGTGTGGTGGCCATGGCATTCAGCGGCAGCCTCTATAACGAGAAGAGTATCCAGAAGCTGGAGTACAAGAGCAAGGTGGTGAAGCGCTACTTCACGACACCTACCGCTCAGGAAGAGGTGCAACCCGCTACGGCTACCATTCAGGTGAATGTGCGTGGTTGTCTGGCGGATGTTGCCGTATCTTGTAGCCGCGACGATGTCTATGTACGCGCGGTGAATATAGCGGCCAACCGCATCCCGACCTTGACTACCAACATCGTGGACGTATGGACAATGCACAGGTCGGGCAGTTCTTACGACTACATGACAAAGGAACAGATGCAAGAGGGCAGTTTCCGGAAGGAGAATGTCAGTCCCTATATGCTTGAGAATACCGAATATGCCTACTGCATCCGCCTGTACGACAAGCAGCTGCACGCATTGACCGACTGGGTGGTGGAGCGCTATGCCACCACCGAGGCAACCACGTCAGACATTACCTTCTCTGATGTTAAATTCAGTCACGATTATATCTTCAAGACTCAGGCTGAAATCACCCCCTCCAACAACGATCCCTATCTGGCTACCTACATCTCCGAAGAGGATCTGGAGGAGATGTCCGATGCGGAAGATATTGAGGAAGCGTTAGGTTCGTACCTGCTCAAAAATGGTTGGTCTATGATCGGACAAGACTCTATGTCAGAAAGCTGTCCTCCCGATTCGAAAATGTATCTCTTGCTGGCAGGTGCAGCCAATGGCTACAGGAAGTTGACCACCGCCATCGTACGTGTGCCATTTCAGTCAGCTCCTGTCACCTACTCGACAGATCTGACTCTCTCTGTCAATTGGATTGTGCAGATAGATGGCGATGCGTATGCCGAGGAGTTTGGCATATCCCAGTGCAAGGGTAAGAATGTGGTGGCTTTTGGGCTGAATCACTCTCCGGAAGCCGCACGATACTACACTAACATCTATTTGAAAGGAATAGAAGACTCTATCGGGATTCCCGGTTTTGAGGAGGCCGTCTGCTATCATATCTTCAGCAAAGGAGGCTATGACACACAACTTCCCATTCTCTATTTCATCCCCAAGGATTATAGCCTCAAGGAACACTATCTTATCAGCTTCCCCGCAGATAAAGACGCTCGTAAAATGGGTAGGCCACTCGTCTATCTCATCGGGGAGATACCCAGTGTCACCATTGACGAGTACAAGCAGCGCCTGCAGGAGGAGTCGGCAAAGACCCGCATGGTGACTCCTTGGAACATCGAACCGGTGGAGGCCAAGATACACGACCATTGGAAATAAACAACGTAAATAAACGATACGAAGGAATATGAAACAGCATGCTTTCTCTCTCCACCTCTTGGCTTGGCTGGGGTGCTTTCTGGCCTTTATGGCTTGCAGCGATGACAAGTCGGTGCCCCAGTTTGTTATAGACAATGAGACTTTCCGTGTCAGTGGTCAGGGCGAAGAGGCCGTATTGACCTATCAGACCCTGTCGTGGCCCCGAGGGGCCGAACTGTCGGTGAGCAGCGACCAGGAGTGGCTGCACGACTTCGACACCTCTACACCCGGCGAGGTGCGCTTCACAGTCGATGCGGCCCCCTATTCCGAGACCAAGGGACGACAGGCCACACTGACCATCACCTCGCCCAACGTGGCCACACTCCACACGACAGTGGAGGTGAAGCAGTCAATCAACAGCAGCTTCGCCTATTTCCAGCTGGACCAGGTGGAGGACGACCGCGTGGGTTTCCACCTCTTCATGAACACGGAGGTCTATAACAACGTCAGCAGCGTCATCCACTACTGCTTCACCCGCGAGGAGGCCGATGCCATACAGACCGGTGAGCAGCTGCTGGATGCTATTGACATGAAAATGGAGGCCCTGGTGGGCGGAACCAACTACACCTTGTCGTGGCGCGTAACCAATATGTCCATACAATCGCTGACAGATATGTTCTGCGACCTGAAGCCGGACACGGAGTACTGCCTGATGGCCTTGGGTATGCAAAACGGTTATGAGCCGGTTACCTCCATCCAGCGTACCTACTTCACCACCGAACCGGTCCGAGAGCATCCGGTAGCTCCGGCCACGCTCACTGCCAAGATAGTGAACGGCATTGGCCACATCGAGTTGCAGACCGAGTGTGAGAATCCCTATATCATCGTGGCGGCACCATCCAGAGTGAATTACCAGAAAAACCCCCTCATGTATGATGGCTATATCAGGAATTTCGCATCCACTGCCACTTATAGAGGCTTTCTGATTCATCCGGAGAATGAAGCCAGAAAGATGGCCGGCCGATCCTACGTCTATTACGGCAAAGGGCCTCACTACTTTTTCAATATCTCTGCTGACCTGGAAATGGTGTTTGTGGTGCAAGCCTACGATGAGCGGCTCCGCCCCCTGACCGACTTGATGACCTTCGAGGTCGATACCTACGACATACAGCCCGACTGCTGTACCACCTCTATCGAGATGCTGGAGCTGGAACCTTGGTATGCCAACTTCAGGGCCCAGTCGTCCGACCCCTCCATGATATTGCGTTACGGAGTCTATCCGACAGCGATGGTCGATTCGATGATCAACCTGAACAAGCTCGCCCTCTTGGCGTATCGTGATGGGAGCCGCCTCAATGGGCCCCATGAGTTCGGCTTCCATAGCCTTCTTGGCTTACTGCTCAATAAATCGGTGGTACCCGAACCGGGTAAGGAGTACACGGCCTTTGCCTACAGCTCGACTTGGTCGTTGCAGACATCTCCCTTGACGCGGATGGACTTCAAACTGCCGGCCGAACAACCCTCGTCAGTGAAGGCGGATGTGCAGGAGGTGAAGTACTTCTCCATCGAGGAGCTGGTGAAACGGTACGACCTGCCCATGCTGGAAGGCTCGTCCCAAAAGTATCTGGTGACCCTGAAGTTCCGCACGCCCGATGATGTGGAGCATATCGACGACTACATGATAAGCGATAGCCTGTTCAACAGCTATCTGGAGCAGTATCAGGTGAGCAATTCCCGTGCCCTGCTCATTGCCTTGGCCCGTCAGTTGCGTACCTATGACGACCTCTACCGCTATTGGATGAATACAGATGGTGAGCAGTTCCTTTACTTTATCCCTTATGAGAAGGGGACGCACCAGATAGGGGAGATTACGAAGATTCCGGTGACGCTGACCCCTGAGGGGTGTGCACCGGTCGAGGAGTTCAAGGAGCACTATTCGCAGTTCGAGCTGAAGGAGAAGGCGGTGGCTCTCCGCTCCCTGAGCCAGACACGAATGACATTCGAGAACCAAGACAAATAGTCCATCCTTAATTCCGCAACTTAATTTTTAAAACACATTTTAAAGTTCCTGAGCAACTTTTTGTTGCTCAGGAACTTTAAAATGCGGGATTTTTCACTTATCTTAGCCCAACTTTGCTATTTTACAAACTGTTTTGATTGGTACTCAACTACTTACGTTTTTTTGATAGCTGCGAGGATAAAATCGACAGAAATCATGCTGATCTTCTTCGGTATCCACACGGCGAATGTGGTTAACCTCGCAAGACGAGAGTCTATCCAGTTTCCTCTCACAGCCTGACGTCCTACGCATGGAATCCAACTTTACGGGAGTGGTGGCTTCAGACGTGAAGGAAAACGAAAATATCGGCCGTGAAATCAGAGCAGATGATAGAAAAAATGATGAGGTAAACCAGAAAAATAGAGGAAACTCTGCCTGTTAACTCAAATTAGATGAATTAAATGACTATCCCTACCTAGCCGTAACCCGATATTTTCAGGGGTTACGGCTAAGGAATACACAGACTATCGGACTTGCGACTTGGCAAATTTGGCCGGCGTGGTGCCGTAGCTCTTCTGGAAACACTTGGCAAAGTAGCTGGCATTGGTGTAACCCACCATATACATCACCTCGGACACCGCGAAGTTTCCCTCCTTGAGCAGCAGGGCGGCTTGATTCATGCGGATGCTGCGGATATACTCCACAGGCGAAAGGCCAGTGGCCGCCTTCACCTTTCGATAGAGCAGTTTGCTGCCGATGCCCATCTCATACTGCAGGATGGACACGTTGAAGTCGTAGTCC
>CAMGAL010000112.1 GCA_946007445.1 uncultured Mediterranea sp. | reverse complement strand
CGCCCTGGAGGGCGCTGTTGGTGAGGTAGAGCAGCTGGTGGCTGTTGATGCGCATGTCCAACTCCGGTGACTCCAGTCCGCGGCGGGCGTAGTAGATGGCCGAGTCGGCATGGGCCAGCTTGCGGTGGGCGTCGGCCATGCGGTTGTAGCTGATGCGCGTCTTGCGCTTGCCCAGACGGAGCATCCATTCGTCCAGGTCTTTGGCACGGGTGGCGGCCTGCAGGGCGGCCACAAAGTTCTGCGAGTGGCTGTAGCAGGTGGAGAGTTGCCCCAAGGCCTTGCCCAACTCCACCGGCAGGCCGTATTGCTCGGCCAGATTCACCGCCCGCAGGGCATAGCCGGTGGCGGTGGCAAACTCCTTGTGCGACCGGTCGCGCATCAGGTAGCTGTTCGACAGGTTGATGAGGGCTATCACCTCGTCCTTGTGGCTACCCGCCCGGCTGGCCTGCACCTTGTAGCGCAGTTGCCAGTCGATGGCCTCGTCTAGGCGGTCGCAGCTTGTGAGGCTCAGTCCGTAGCGGTGGTAGAGCTGCGCTGCCAGAAAGGGGTCCTTCTCGGTCAGCATCATTTCGCGGCACCCCAGGTAGAGCTGTCGGTTGCGCTCCACGGACGAGAGGGTGTGCTGCTCCTCGCCCACCATGGCCGTCAGGTAGTGGGCCAGAGCCCGGCGGTGGTGCAGTTCGGTGCGTTGGAAGTAGTCGGCACTCTGCCTCAGCAGCAGGGTGTCGTAGTCGCGGCGGTAGGTGCGGTAGGCCGCCCAGGTGGCCAGCAGCGTGTGCGTAGCCCGCAGGCAGGCGTCGGCCTCCTCCTCAAGGGGGTGGGCCTTCAGCAGGCGGTAGGCGCTGTCGGGCAGCGTCTGCACCAGCGTGTCGGCAGCCTGCAGGTAGGGGGGCAGGGTCTTGCAGCCGACGCCGGCGCACGAGGCTCTCAGCAGCCACAGCACGCAGAGGTATATAGAGAGGCTTCTCATGAATGGCAAGGGAGTTGATTGATTCAAACGCAAAGATAGGATATTTATTTGAATTAAGCAAGCCATTCAGGAAGGGTGTCACAAGCCGGATGAACCAATTATCGTAGTATTTATAAAACAAAATCTTCAAGCATATGCGATAGGGGTGCCAAATGTGCCCGAATCATGGAGATTTGGCACCCCTATACCGTACCCGCTCCGTACCTTCTCCGCTTCTGCTTCGCTTCTCCTTCGCTCATTGTTCGCTCATTCTCCGCTCACGGTTTCCACCTCCTTCGTTCTATAGGAAGCGGAGGATAAGCGGAAATCAGACGAAGAAACAGCGGAGTTGGTACGGAGGAGGTACGGATGATAGGTTTTATGAAGATACCTTCATGGGCACTTGAAGACGTCTTCTTCGACTGATGCAGGTATCTGGATGATTTGTTTATCTGCTAGCAAAAGTAGGGAATATTATCTGATTAGCAAAGCGTATAGGCTCTATTCATGAAAAATTTCTCCTTAGTTAAGAAAGAAACAGCTGCCCAGTTTTGAAAAGGATATGAACTGGCTCAAAGCGTTGGAACCCGAAAAGAGGTTCTTCCGACATTTGGAGTGACACAAAAAATCCCCTCCACCTTTGGGGTGGGAGGGGAAAAAGGGGGATAGTCCCGAAAAGGGAATGGCATTAGATAATACTGCGCGTCGTAGCGGCGGGTTTGCAGTGGTCATTCTCCCAAGTGCACTTTGCTTCGATGCAGGCAGCTTTCTCAGTGATGTCGATGCATGTATTGCTCAAGATGGCGCCATTTCTCTTGCCCGTGCCACCGTTTACTCGTTCCAGTTCCTGGTCTGTCAGAGTATTCAATGTCTTGTCCATCATAGCGTTATTTGATGGTTAAACATAGAGTGTCTTCCGTTCATTCGGTCATAAGAAGAGCCTGGTAGCGGGTTGCAGGCCGTCGGCGGGTACACAGCGCCCGGCCGCCCACTGGCAGTTGTCGCTTTGTTCCTTACATTGAGCTTCCGTTCGGAAATTCCGGCAGGAGCTGTCTTTCATGCTGTCCGCTATCACGGTCTCAATCTTACCGCCATTGGCCTGTTCCAGCTCTTGGTCGGTGAGGGGGGTCAAGTTCTTGCTCATAAAATGGTTTGTTTTGAGGGGTTAAACAGCTTGGTTAATCGTTTGATTGCTACAAATATAAGGAAAATAACCATACGTTGTAGCGGGAATGGGGATAAATTAACATTGTTTTACGATAATACTTAAGGTGATATCTGGATTTTTCAAAAGGTCGAGCGGTTTGTAACAGAAATGTAACATGTGTGACAACCTGGTGTAACACGCCGCCGGTATCTTTGCGTCCAAAAAGCAGACGAGATGATGAAACACTCCCTACTCCTTGCCCTGCTGGCTGCTTCGTGCGTCCTGCGGGCACAAACCACTGACGTGGACCTGAAGCCGGAGATACACGGCACGATACGCTCGAAGTACGAACTGGACACCTCGCAGGGGGCTAGCCGCTATGAGGTGCGCAACGCGCGCGTCAGCATCGAAGGGCAGGTGCTGCCTATGGTGAGCTACAAGGCAGAGATAGACCTCTGCGACGAGGGAGAAATCAAGATGCAAGATGCCTACGCGCGGCTCACGCCCCTGACGGGACTGGCCATTACGGCCGGCCAGATGCGTGTGCCCTTCACCATCGACGCCCACCGCTCGCCCCACCGGCGCTACTTTGCCAACCGCTCGTTCATCGCCAAGCAGGTGGGCAACGTGCGCGATGTGGGTGTCTCCGTGCGCTACCGCTGCCATCCCTCGTTCCCCGTCACGCTGGAGGGAGGCCTCTTCAACGGCACGGGTGTGAGTCACCAGGAGGAGTGGCGCAAGGAGTTGAACTACTCGGCCAAGGCCATCCTCTTCCCCCTGCCTTACTGGAATTTGACCCTCAGCGCTCAGGCCATCAAGCCGCAGGAGGTCACGATGCACTCCTACGACGTGGGTACCTACTACGAGCGCGCGGGGTGGCACCTGGAGGGAGAGTACCTCTACAAGCGCTATGAAGATGGGGCCTTCCACGACGTTCATGCGGTCAATTCGTTTGCTAACTATGACATCCGCTTGCACCGCTGCGCCTTCCGCAAGGTGTCGCTCCTGGTGCGCTACGACTGGATGACCGGCCAGAGCAACGGCATCACGCGCGATGCGGACACCCGGCAACTCGTCACCACCGACCATGCGCGCCACCGCGTGACGGGCGGCGTCACCCTGAGCCTGGGCGAGGCCTTCCTGGCCGACCTGCGCCTCAACTACGAGAAGTACTTCTACGGCCGCACAGCCGTGCCCAAGGAGTCGGAGCGCGACAAGCTGGTGCTGGAGCTGATGGTGCGGTTCTAAACAATTAATTTTAAATTTTAAATTTTCCATTTTAAATTCAGAAACGCTACCTTTGCAGGCAAAACCCTGCAACGATGAGAAAGAAAGAGCGATACGAATGGGTGCTGGAGTGGTTTCGCACCCACATGCCCGTGGCCGAGACCGAGCTGCACTATGAGAACCCCTACCAGCTGCTGGTGGCGGTCATCCTCTCGGCACAGTGCACCGACAAGCGGGTGAACCTCATCACACCGCCCCTGTTTCACGACTTCCCCACGCCCGAGGCGCTGGCGGCATCGACGCCGGAGGTGGTGTATGAGTACATCAAGAGCGTCTCTTACCCCAACAACAAAGCCCGCCACCTGGTGGGCATGGCCCGGATGTTGGTAGAGGAGTTTGGTGGCGAGGTGCCCGACACGCTGGAACAACTGGTGCGTCTGCCCGGGGTAGGGCGCAAGACGGCCAACGTCATCCAGTCCGTGGTGTGGGGCAAGGCAGCCATGGCGGTGGACACCCACGTGTTCCGGGTGAGCCACCGGCTGGGTCTGGTGCCGGAGAGCTGCACCACCCCCTTGAGCGTGGAGCGCGAGCTGATGAAGCACATCCCCAAGGCGGACATTCCCATCGCCCACCACTGGCTCATCCTCCACGGACGCTATGTGTGCCAGGCGCGAGCCCCTCAATGTGACAAGTGCGGTTTGCAAAAAGCCTGCAAACTCCTGAACGGGGAGTGCAAAATGACGAAAGAGAAGGCAAAAACCGCGAAATAACTGCTCTCCCAATGGGAAAGAAAGAGTTTTTATCTACCTTTGCAGCGTGTAAAAAAACGAATGTTCTCACACTTTTAAATAAAAACGAATATGACAATCGATCAATTCAACTTTGCCGGTAAAAAGGCATTTGTCCGCGTGGACTTCAATGTGCCCCTGGACGAAAACTTCAACATCACCGATGACACCCGTATCCGCGCTGCCCTGCCTACGCTGAAGAAGATTCTGGCCGATGGCGGTAGCCTCATCATCGGTTCGCACCTGGGCCGTCCGAAAGGCGTGGCCGACAAGTTCTCGCTGAAGCACATCGTGGCTCACGTGTCTGAACTGCTGGGTGTGGAAGTACAGTTTGCCAACGACTGCATGGGCGAAGAGGCCGCTGCCAAGTCAGCTGCCCTGAAGCCGGGCGAGGCCCTGCTGCTGGAGAACCTCCGCTTCTATGCTGAGGAAGAGGGCAAGCCCCGTGGCCTGGCCGAGGACGCTACGGACGAGGAGAAGGCCGCTGCCAAGAAGGCCGTCAAGGAGAGCCAGAAGGAGTTCACCAAGAAGCTGGCTTCGTATGCCGACTGCTATGTGAACGACGCTTTCGGTACCGCTCACCGCGCACATGCCTCTACGGCTCTGATCGCCAAGTATTTCGATAAGGACAACAAGATGTTCGGCTACCTGATGGAGAAGGAAGTGAAGGCTGTCGATAAGGTGCTGAACGACATCCACCGTCCCTTCACCGCCATCATGGGTGGCTCGAAGGTCTCTTCCAAGATTGAAATCATCGAAAACCTGCTGGGCAAGGTGGACAACCTCATCATTGCCGGCGGTATGACCTACACCTTCACCAAGGCCAACGGTGGCAACATCGGTCTCTCCATCTGCGAGGACGACAAGCTCGATCTGGCTCTCGACCTGCAGAAGCAGGCCAAGGAGAAGGGTGTCAACCTGGTGCTGGCTGTCGATGCCAAGATTGCTGACTCCTTCTCGAACGACGCCAACACGCAGTTTGTAGACGTCAACGAGATTCCCGATGGCTGGGAAGGTCTGGACATCGGTCCCAAGACCGAAGAGCTCTTTGCCAACGTCATCAAGGGCAGCAAGACCATCCTGTGGAACGGCCCGACTGGTGTATTCGAGTTCGACAACTTCACACACGGCTCTCGTGCTGTGGGCGAGGCTATCGTAGAGGCTACGAAGAACGGTGCCTTCTCGCTGGTAGGCGGTGGCGACTCTGTGGCTTGCGTCAACAAGTTTGGCCTGGCTCAGGGGGTGTCTTACGTATCGACCGGTGGTGGTGCCCTGCTGGAGGCTATCGAAGGCAAGACCCTGCCCGGCATTGCTGCCATCAACGAGTAATCCCTATCTCATAGAGACACACTGAGCGAAGTCGGAGCATCTCAGAACACTTTTCTTGAGATGCTTCGACTTCGCCCTGCTGATACCCCATCACGCTATTTTTATTCCTTCATAAACATACCATGCGACGTCTCCTGCTCCTTGCCCTCCTGACCGTGACCCTCGGCCTTCGCGCACAAGAAAACAAGGGCGTGCCCCTCGACCAGTGGGTCAACACCCTGAAGGAACGCATCACCCTCAGCGGCTATGCACAGGCCGGCTATACCTACAGTACCGAATCCCAAGGCACCAATACCTTCGACGTGAAGCGCATCGTCTTCATGGCCAACGGACAGATAACCGACCGCTGGCGCTGCTACTTCATGTTCAACTTCAACAACGGTGGCAACCTGCTGGAACTCTACACCGAATACAAGTTCCTGCCGCAGCTGCGCCTGCGCCTCGGGCAGTTCAAGACCATGTTCTCCATCGAGAATCCCCTCTCGCCCACGGTGCTGGAACTCATCAACTGCAACTCCCAGTCGGTAGGCTACCTGGCAGGCATCAGTGGCGACCCCATGTATGGCAACCATGCGGGCCGCGACCTGGGGCTGATGGCCTCGGGTGAGTTCTTCGGCGACCTGTTGCACTACGATCTGGCTCTGATGAACGGGCAGGGCATCAACGTGAAGGACAAGAACCGCCACAAGGACGTGGTGGGCAACCTGATGCTGAAGGTGGCTCCCTGGCTCTCGCTGGGAGGCTCGTTCGTGCAGGGCAAGGGCACTGCCGTGGCGGCCTCGGCGGCCGGTGGCACCACCCAAGTGGGCGAAGATTATACCCGCAACCGCTGGGCGGCGGGTGCCGTGCTGACCACCCGCGCCGTGAGCCTGCGCAGCGAGTACCTGCAGGGTAAGGACGGCGAGGTGAAGAGCGAAGGCTACTATGCCACGGCCAATTGCCACTTGCCTCATCACATCGATCTTGTGGCCTCCTACGACTACTTCAACAAGAACAAGGCCCTCGGCATGAAGCAGACCAACTATGTGGGCGGTGTGCAGTGGTGGTTCTATCCCCGTTGCCGTGTCCAACTGCAATACACCTACTGCGACCCACGCCTTACCGATAACTATCACCTGCTGCAGGCACAGCTGCAGGTGCGATTCTAATCCCCTACCATGAACGAAAAAGAGATTCAGACACAGTACGAGCAGATACTCCGCCTGCTCAAGCAGAAGCGCCTCAAGGAGGCTCAGACACAGCTCACGGCCTTCCTGGCCGACAGCAACGACTATTCCCTGCAGACCCGTCTGGAGGAGGTCAAGACCTCGTATTCCTATATGCTGGGCTATGTGAAGCAGGGCATCGATGACCCCACCCGCAGCCGCCTGCTGCGCACCATCACGACCCAGACTGCCGAGATTTGCCATCAGGCCTATCTGATATGGCGCGACCACACCTCCGAGAGCTACTACCACAACCTGCGGCGTCAATACCGGGGTCGTGCCTACGAGCCGGCTCGATGGCTGGCCGAAGTGGAGGCGTGTCGCAGCCTCCTCTCCACCGGCTCGGAAGAGGAGC
>CAMGAL010000111.1 GCA_946007445.1 uncultured Mediterranea sp. | reverse complement strand
CTAATAATCAATGCTTTAGAAAATCAAGTTAGCGGCATTATTTCAATATTTTGACAAATTCAAAGGATTCGAGCGTCATGATATTTCATTTCAATGAAATGAAGGAGAAAGGAGGACACAGGAAAGAGAGCAAGGCGCAGAGATGCACCGACCCGGGCGAGATAAATTGATTTATTTTTACATGATTGCAGCTATTCAAAGTATCTTGCATGAAAGCATTCGATGGATATAATCTGCTACCAATGACGAGACTCGTAGGGGCGGACCTGTGTGTCCGCCCAAATACACTTGCTTGTGTTTCCGGGCGGACACACAGGTCCGCCCCTACAACGACGTCATCATCGGAGGGTTATACACAAAGTGTGATGGGGAGTAGCAATGATGAGTTGTAACATTCAGAATCTCAGAGTCATCTAACTCCCCCACTACCGATTCAGCTGCAGCATCTCCTCGATGTAGTCGCGATTGTTGCTCAGGCGGGGAATCTTGTGCTGTCCGCCGAGCTTGCCTTTGCCGTCCAGCCAGTCGTGGAAGAGACCTTCGCGAGACACGAGAATCTCCAGCGGCTGCAGGGCCAGGTTGTTCTGCCGCTTGGCCTCGTAGTCGGAATTGATCTGCTGGAGGGTGCTGTCGAGCACATCGGCAAACTTGTCCAGGTCATCGGGCTGCTGGGCAAACTCGATGAGCCACTGGTGGCGGCACTTGGCATGGGCATCCATGAAGACCGGAGCAGCGCTGTAGTCCCTCACCTGGGCACCAGTGGCGGCACAGGCGGCGGCCAGCCCCTTCTCGGCATTATCGACCATCAATTCCTCGCCGAAGGCGTTGATGAAGTGCTTGGTACGGCCGGTGATGATGAACTTGTAGGGATAGCGCGAAGTGAACTTCACCGTGTCGCCTATCAGGTAGCGCCACAAGCCGGCACTGGTGCTGATGACCAGGGCATAGTTCTTGCCCACCTCGACACCCCACAGGGGCACCACGGTGGGATGCTCGCTCTCCAGCTCCTCCAAGGGGATGAACTCGAAGAACACGCCGTAGTCTATCATGAGCAGCATGGCGGGGTCGGTGGGGTCGTTCTGCGTGCCGAAATAGCCCTCGCTGGCATTGTAGGTCTCGACGTAGTGCATCCGTGAGCTGCGTATCACCTCCTTGTACTGCTCGCGGTAGGGCGTGAAGGCCACACCGCCGTGGAAGAATACCTCCAGGTTGGGCCACACCTCCTCCAGGCTCTGGCGGCCTGTCTTCTGCAGGATGTGCTTGATGAGCACCAGCATCCAGGAGGGCACACCGCTGAGGTTGGTCACGTTGGCACCGATGGCCTCGCGGGCTATCTGTTCCATCTTGGGCTCGAAATGCTCCATCAGGGCAGTCTGCTTGCTCGGCACGCGGATGTAGTTGACCAGCGGGTTAAGGTTCTCGATGAGGATAGCGCTCAGGTCACCCACCAAGCTATGAGGGGTATTGTAGTTGGGGGCATGGCTTCCACCGAGTATGAGTCCTTTGCCGCTGAAGAAGCGGCTCTGCGGGTTCTGACCCAAGTAGATGGCTACGGCATCCTTGCCACCCTGGTAGTGGGTGTCCTGCAGCGACTCACGGCTTACGGGCAAGAACTTGCTCTTGTCGTTGGTGGTGCCGCTCGACTTGGCAAACCAGCGTATCTGCGAAGGCCACAGCAGGTTTTGCTCCCCGCGGCGCATACGTTCTACATAACCTTTGACCTCTTCGTATGTCTGTATGGGCAGTCGGTTGCTGTAGTCGGTATAGCTTTTCAGGGTGGCATAGTCATATTTCTTTCCCCACTCGGTAGCGGCAGCCTTGGCGACCAGACGGTTCATCACCTGCATCTGCAGGGCCTCGGCATCGGTGGCATAGCGCTCCAACTGGCGCAGGCGAGGAGCAAAATAGAGGTTGTTCAGTAGCTTGGTAATACTCATCTCCATGGTAAATTCACAATTTTAGGTCACAAAAGTAATCTTATTTATTCGCTTATCTCACTTTTTACTTGATTTTTTCTACCTTTACGGCTGCAAACGGTAGAATTGACCCGTTTTGTTACACCATATAAGAATTAGAGTAGCGTATGAGAATAGGTATATTGACATCCGGAGGCGATTGCCCGGGCATCAACGCCACCATCCGAGGCGTGTGCAAAAGTGCAATCAATCATTATGGCATGGAGGTAGTGGGCATCCGCAGCGGATTCCAAGGGTTGCTGACGGGCGAGGCAGAGCCTCTCACGGAGAAAGAGTTGTCGGGACTGCTCAATCTGGGCGGCACCATCCTGGGCACCTCGCGCGAGAAGCCTTTCAAGAAAGGAGGCATCGTGGCCGACAGCAACAAGCCGGCCTTGATGGAGCGCAACATCCAGCAGATGGGACTGGACTGCGTGGTGTGCATCGGAGGAAACGGCACGCAGAAGACGGCGGCCAAGATGGCTGCCATGGGGCTGAACATCGTATCGGTGCCCAAGACCATCGACAACGACATCTGGGGTACCGACTTCTCGTTCGGATTCGACTCGGCCGTGAATATCGCCACCGACGCCATCGACCGGCTGCACTCCACGGCCAGCGCCCACAAGCGGGTGATGGTCATCGAGGTGATGGGACACAAGGCGGGATGGATAGCCCTCTATTCGGGCATGGCCGGCGGAGGCGACGTCATCCTCGTGCCGGAGATTCCCTACGACATACACCGCATAGGCGACACCATACTCCAACGGCTGAAGAAGGGGAAGCCCTACTCCATCGTGGTGGTGGCCGAGGGCATACAGACCTTGGACGGCAAGCGGGCGGCAGAGTACATCGCCCAGGAAATCGAGTATGAGACGGGTATCGAGACGCGCGAAACGGTCTTGGGCTACATCCAGCGGGGCGGATCGCCCACACCCTTCGACCGCAACCTGGCCACGCGCATGGGAGGCCATGCCGCCGAGCTGGTGGCTTCCGGACAATTCGGACGCATGGTGGCCCTGAAAGGCAACGACATCACCTCTGTACCGCTGGCCGACGTAGCCGGCAAGCTGAAACTCGTCACCGAGCAGCACGACCTGGTGGTGCAGGGACGACGTATGGGGGTTTGCTTCGGGTAAGTGTCAGCAAGAGGGTTCCTCTTGCTGCTCGCGCTCCTGTTTGGCCAGCTTCACAGCTTCGACAAACTCAGGAGTCTCCTTCATGTATTGCAGGGCCTTGTGGGCGGCGTTCTGCTGCGATTCCTTCTTGGAATAGCCGTGACCGCGTCCGGCGCTGATGCCCTCTATCTGTACCTCGGTATAGAAAGTGGGATTGTTGTTGGAATCGACGTGCTGTTCGATGAGTTCGAACGAGACAGAGAGCTTGTTCTTCTGGGTCCACTCGATGAGCTTCGACTTGAAGTTCATCTCCTTGCGCGACATCTGCTCCAGATTGATGTACTGCTTGAGGATGCGCTCCTGCATGAACTGCTGGCAGCGCAGGTAGCCCTGGTCGAGATAGATGGCGCCGATGAGTGCCTCGAAGGCATTGCCATACATGTAGCTGTTGTGGGTGGAGGTGCGCGTGTTTGACTTCACCAGGCGGTCCAGCCCAATCTCTACGGAGAGTTTGTTGAGCGTTTCGCGCTGTACGATTTTAGAGCGCGTATTGGTGAGGAATCCCTCGCGCCGGCCCTCGAAGTGACGGAACACGATGTCGCCCACGATGGCATCGAGGATGGCATCCCCCAGAAACTCCAACCGCTCGTTGTTGAGGGGGCGACCCATCTCGGAACGTAGGGAGGTGGACTTATGAAGGACGGCCTGCTGATAGTATTTGATGTCGCGAGGGAAAAATCCCAGCACCTGGTAAAAAGCAAAATAAGACTCCCTGTCCTTGTGGAACAGGAGTCTTATTCTGTCTATTTGATTACGAAAAGACACGACCGAAACTTCTTATCCGACGTACTTCTTGAAGATGACACAGGCGTTGTGGCCGCCGAATCCAAAGGTATTGGAGAGGGCAACGTTCACCTCGCGCTTCTGTGCCTTGTTGAACGTGAAGTTCAGGTTGTAGTCAATGTTCTCGTCGTCGTCGCCCTCCTCATGGTTGATGGTGGGAGGAACGATGCCATGCTGGATGGCCAGGATGCTGGCAATCGACTCTACGGCACCGGCTGCACCCAGCAGGTGGCCTGTCATAGACTTGGTAGAGCTGATGTTCAGCTTATAGGCGTGTTCGCCAAATACTTCCTGAATGGCCTTCACTTCCGAAATGTCACCCACAGGCGTCGATGTGCCGTGAACGTTGATGTAGTCCACCTCTTCGGGCTTCATTTCGGCATCTTCCAGTGCATTGCGCATCACCAGCTTGGCACCCAAGCCCTCGGGATGAGAGGCTGTCAGGTGGTGGGCATCGGCGGACATGCCTACACCGGCCACTTCTGCGTAGATCTTGGCACCACGGGCCTTGGCATGCTCCAGCTCTTCCAGAACGAGGCAACCACCGCCTTCGCCCATGATGAAGCCGTCGCGGCTGGCGCTGAAGGGACGAGAAGCCGTCTTGGGCGAGTCGTTACGGGTAGAGAGAGCGTGCATGGCGTTGAAGCCGCCTACGCCGCAAGCCTCGATAGCTGACTCCGAACCACCGGTGACAATGGCATTGGCCTTGCCCAGACGGATGAGGTTGAAAGCATCAGCAATGGCATTGGTCGAAGTGGCACAAGCCGAGCAAGTAGCATAGTTGGGGCCATGGAAGCCATAGACGATGGAAATCTGTCCGGCTGCGATGTCGGAAATCATCTTGGGGATGAAGAAGGGATTGAACTTCGGGCCTTGCTCCTTGTGGAGAGCGTAGTTTCCGGCCTCCTCCTCGAAGGTACGGATACCACCGATACCGGCACCGAAAATCACGCCGATGCGTGTCAAATCCTCCGTCTCGACATCCAGACCCGAGTCAGTGACGGCCTGCTTGGCAACGGCAATAGCCAGTTGCGTATAGCGGTCCATCTTGCGGGCCTCCTTGCGATCTATATAGTCGTTTGCATTGAAGTTCTTCACTTCGCAAGCGAATTGAGTCTTGAAAAGCGATGCGTCGAAATGAGTAATGGGTCCGGCTCCACTAACTCCATTGACCAGATTCTCCCAAAACTCGGGAACGGTATTGCCAATGGGGGTAATGGCGCCGAGACCTGTTACTACAACTCTTTTTAATTCCATACTTTGTACTGAAGGGATTACCGGATTACTTCTGGTTAGCCTCGATGTAAGCTACAGCATCACCTACAGTGCCAATCTTCTCAGCCTGGTCATCGGGGATAGAGATACCGAACTCCTTCTCGAACTCCATGATCAGTTCTACAGTGTCAAGAGAGTCAGCACCCAGATCGTTGGTGAAGCTGGCTTCGTTTGTTACTTCAGATTCTTCAACGCCCAATTTATCGACGATAATAGCTTTTACTCTTGATGCAATTTCAGACATAACTTTAATTTTTTAGTTAATAAATTGAATTATTTTATTTTCTTTGCGGTTGCAAAGGAATGAATATTTATCCTTACTCGCAAATATTTGAGCCAAATAATGCTGGATTTTGCACATTTTTCACGAAAATGTGCACCTAACGAACGATTATGAAGAGAAAAATAGCCATTTTTGCTTCCGGAAACGGAACCAATGCGGAGCAAATTATCCGCCAATTCAAGGAGAACGCAAACGTCTGTGTGGCATTGGTGGTGTCCAACCGGCAGGATGCGAAAGTACTGCAGCGGGCAGATGCGTTGGGAGTGCCCCACCGCTATGTGCCGCGCACCGATTGGGCGGACGGAGAGGCAGTCAGGGTGCTGATGAAGGAGTTCGCCATCGACTTCATTGTGCTGGCCGGATTCCTGGCACGGGTGCCTGACGTGCTGCTACACGCCTATCCGCAGCGCATTGTCAACATCCACCCGGCCTTGCTGCCTAAGTTCGGTGGCAAAGGGATGTATGGCGACCATGTACATCAGGCGGTCGTAGCCGCCGGCGAGCGCGAGACCGGCATCACCATCCACTACATCAACGAGCACTACGACGAAGGGGCCATTATCCGTCAGTTCCGCTGTCCGGTCCTTCCTACCGATACGCCGGAAGCAGTAGCCGCCAAGGTACATCAACTGGAGTATGCCCACTATCCGGAGATTATCCGCCAACTGGTGGAAGCCCTCTAAGCCTGCTCGCGACGCAAGGGGTAATGCCCCCTCAGCCATTCAAACTGCTCGGGATGCGCCTTCAAGGCCTGGCTGTCGCGACGAGGGTCGTAGAGCTGCAAACAAGCCTCGGTCAAGCTGTGCACCTCAGGCAGCCGTTCCGGCAAAGCAGGCGGCACGATGGAGTAGCTGCCCCGCAGGTGGAAATGGCGGCAGAGAGCATCCAAAGCCATGCGGGTAGCATTGGCTTTGCCGTCGGCCGAATAGCCGGCAATATGAGGCGTACCCAGATAGACAGCTTGCAGTAGCTCGCGGTCAATGTCCGGCTCATGCTCCCAGACGTCGATGACGGCCTCGCTCACCTCTCCCGCTATGAGAGCCTCACGTAGAGCAGACGTTTCCACCACTTCGCCTCGCGAGGTGTTCAGCAAGACGGGACGACGCTGCAAGGAGTGAAAGAAGGTGCGGTCAGCCAAGTGCAAAGTGGCATCCTCCCCTTCCCTCAGTAGAGGGACATGGAAGGTAATCACGTCGCATCGCCGTGCCAACTCTGCCAAAGGGAGGAAACGGCAGTTGCCCTCGGCACGCTGACGGGGCGGATCGCACAGCAACGTCTGCATACCCAGCTCATGTGCCACAGCTTCCACCCGGGCGCCCACATGCCCCACGCCCACAATGCCCATGGTGAGTTCCGGCAGAGGGAGGTTCCGTTCGGCTTGCAGCAAGAGCAAGGCACTGCGCACATACTGCGCGACCGACGAGGCATTGCATCCTGGGCAGTTGGTCCACTGGATGCCTGCCCTGCGGCAGTAGTCCGTATCTATGTGGTCGTAACCTATGGTGGCAGTAGCAATAAACTGCACGCGGCTTCCCGACAGCAGTGCCTCGTTGCAACGAGGACGGGGACGGAC
>CAMGAL010000110.1 GCA_946007445.1 uncultured Mediterranea sp. | reverse complement strand
GTCCATATCCGTGGGAATAGGCCCTATTATGGAGGTACATCGCACCATTTTTTTGCACCTTTCTACTAAAAAAAGGTTGCGATGATCGGTTTTGCCGTCGAATTGCCTATCTTTGCGGCTATGGAACCATTTGCATCTATTCTTGAGAGTTGGTACGCCGAGCATCGGCGGGAACTGCCCTGGAGGGAGACTCGTGACCCCTATCGGATATGGATTTCGGAGATTATCCTCCAGCAGACGCGTGTGGCACAGGGCGAGGCCTACTACCGCCGCTTCATCGAGCGTTTCCCCGACGTGGAGGCGCTGGCTGCTGCGCCGGACGACGAGGTGATGAAGTACTGGCAGGGGCTGGGCTACTACTCGCGGGCACGCCACCTCCATGCGGCAGCCCGCTCCCTGGCCGGGCGCGGATTTCCTACCGACTATGAGGGTGTGAGGGCCCTCCAAGGGGTGGGCGACTATACGGCTGCCGCCATCTGCTCGTTTGCCTACGACCTGCCTTGTGCCGTGGTCGATGGCAATGTGTACAGGGTGCTGGCCCGCTACTTCGGCATCGATGCTCCGATTGATTCCTCGCGAGGAAAAAATATTTTTGCCGCGATGGCGGCCGAGATGCTCGACCGTCGCCATCCCGCGCTCTACAACCAGGCCATCATGGAGTTTGGCGCCTTGCAGTGCACCCACTCAGCTCCCGCTTGCCTTCTCTGTCCCTTGTCCGACGGTTGTCAGGCCTTGGCAACAGGTCGGGTAGGGGAGCTGCCCGTCAAGCAGCACCGCACCAAGACCGTCAGCCGCTATTTCCACTACCTATATATCGTGTCGGGCAGCGATGCCTTCATCCGTCGCCGCGAGGCTGACGACATCTGGCGCCATCTCTACGAATTGCCCTTGGTCGAGGCCGACCATCCGCTCTCCGAAGAGGAGCTGCGGCACCGCATCGTAGAGGAGTGGGCGTGCCCCGACGAAGCCCTGGCCTCACTCCGTCCGCTGCTGCGGGGCGTGAAGCATGTGCTGTCGCATCGCATCCTCCCCACCGACTTCTATCGGATGGAGTGGCCCTGCCGGCAAGAACCTCCTGCCGGCTATCAGCGCGTGCCTCAAGAGTCGCTCTCCGACTATGCGTTTCCGCGGCTGATTGACGCTTTCTTCGAAAAAAACAGGTGATTATTTGCAGAGCCGGATAATTCTCGCTACATTTGGCGAAAATTTCAAAATCAGGAATCAGGTATATGTCAGTCAATAAAGTCATTCTGATAGGAAATGTGGGCAAAGACCCCGATGTAAGATACTTGGATACCGGCATTGCGGTAGCCTCCCTGCCGTTGGCCACTACAGATAGAGCCTACACCTTACAAAACGGCACCCAGGTGCCTGAACGTACCGAGTGGCACAACTTGGTGCTGTGGCGTGGCTTGGCCGAAACTGCTGAGAAATATGTTCACAAGGGTGACAAACTCTACATTGAGGGGAAAATCCGTACCCGCTCCTACGACGACCAGACGGGGGCCAAGCGCTATGTGACGGAGATATTTGTTGACGTGATGGAGATGCTGACGCCCCGCTCGGCCTCTACGGCCTATGCTCCGGCCCAGCAGGTTCAGGCTGCTGCCCGCCCCGCTGCCACTCCGCAGCCCCAGCAACCCCAGACGCAGACACCGCAGAGCCCCTCTTCGGACGACCTGCCCTTCTAACTTATTGTTTCACTAATTCCCTACTCTTTGGACCCAGACGCTTTTTTATGCCAATTGGCACATCTGTTTGACGGCATCTCCGTTCAGACCCCTACCTTCTCTGCTGTTGTAGCAATTCTCTTGGCTGCGGTGCTCTTGCTGGCCTCCGGCTTTGCCTCCGCCTCCGAGATTGCCTTCTTCTCTCTGTCGCCTGCCGACCTTAACGCCATCGACGAGCGCAAGCATCCTGCCGACGAGCGCATCAGCGACTTGCTGGGCGACACGGAGCGGCTGTTGGCCACGATATTGATTACGAATAATTTTGTCAATGTGACCATCATCATGCTCTGCAACTTCTTCTTCATGCAGGTCTTCACGTTCCACTCCGCCGTGGCTGAGTTTGTGGTGCTGACGGTCATCTTGACCTTCCTGCTGCTGCTTTTCGGCGAAATCATGCCCAAAATCTACTCTGCCCAGCGCACCCTGGCCTTCTGCCGGATGGCTGCGCCGGGCATTGCCCTCTGCCGCTCGCTCTTCTACCCCCTGTCGTCGCTCTTGGTGCACTCCACTTCGTTCATCAACAAGCGCTTCACGCCCAAGAATCACAACATCTCCGTGGACGAGCTCTCGCAGGCGCTCGAGCTGACCGACAAGGCGGAACTCTCTGACGAGAGCACCATCCTCGAAGGCATCATACGCTTTGGTGGCGAGACGGCCAAGGAGGTGATGACCTCTCGTCTCGATGTGGTGGACCTGGACATCCGCACCCCGTTCAAGGAGGTGCTGCAGTGCATCGTCGACAATGCCTACTCACGCATCCCGGTCTATGCCGGCAGTCGCGACAACATCAAGGGGGTGCTCTACATCAAAGACCTCTTGCCCCACCTCTCGAAGGGGGACAACTTCCGCTGGCAATCGCTCATCCGGCCGGCCTATTTCGTGCCTGAGACGAAAATGATTGACGACTTGCTGCGCGACTTCCAGTCGAACAAGATGCACATTGCCCTCGTCGTGGATGAGTTTGGCGGCACCTCCGGCATCGTCACGATGGAGGACATCATCGAAGAGATTGTCGGCGAGATACGCGACGAGTACGACGAAGAGGAGTACCACTACACCTTGCTCAACGACCATACTTGGGTATTCGAGGCCAAGACCCTGCTCACCGATTTCTACCGCATCACGAAGATTGACGCCGATGAGCTGGAGGAGGCGGCGGGCGATGCCGATACCTTGGCCGGCCTGCTGCTGGAGCTGAAGGGCGAGTTCCCCGTCCTGCACGAGAAGGTTGGCTTTGGCCGCTATGAATTCGAAGTCCTCGAGATGGACAACCGCCGCATCCTGAAGGTGAAGTTCACCATCAATCCCAACACCCCGGCCGATGGCTCTGCTGCTGCGTCATGAGGAGCCCCGGTGCCTGTGGGGCATCTGGCGGATGGACGAGTCGCTGCCTAAGGTGGAGCAGGCCCTGCAAGACACTCCCTATGTGGCCGAGGCGCGCGCCCGCTTTCGCTCGTTGCAGCGGCGGTGGGAGTGGCTCACGGCCCGTCTTTTGCTGCATGAACTGACCGGCCGCTTTCCGCAGATAGCCTATCACCCTTCGGGCCGTCCCTACCTGGCCGACGACTCGCTTCAGATCAGTTTCTCGCATACCCGGGGCTATGTGGCGCTCATCCTTTCTCCTCACACGGTGGGTATCGATATCGAGCAGTTCGGACGCCGTGTAGAGCGAGTGGCATCGCGCTTCATGCGTCCCGACGAATCGGCTCCTCTCTATCGGGGCTCTCCCCTCTACGGCTTGCTGCTCCACTGGTCGGCCAAGGAGACCCTCTTCAAGTGCCTGGATGCAACCGAGGTGGACTTCCTCTGCCACTTGCGCATCCACCCCTTCTCCCTGCAGGAGCAGGGTGCTTTCGATGCCAGTGAGTACAAGACCCCCCTTCGGCGTTGTTTTCGCGTCCACTACCGGCTCCACCCTGATTTCGTCCTGACCTATACCGTGGCAGACTGATTTCCCCCTCGGCGCGACAGAGGTTGCTCCCTACCAAGTCCCTACCAGCTCCCTACCAAGTCCGTACCTGCGCCCCTATTTCTTCGCTCATTCTTCGCTCAAACACCGCTCCTATAGAAGCGAACATTGAGCGAAGGATGAGCGAAGAAACAGCGAAGCAGGTGCGGTCCGGGTACGGCGGAGGAGGGTAGGAGGGCCCTGCCGGCAACCCGCAAACGGGGTGATGGTGCAATCAGGCGCAACAAGGCGCAACAGACACGCGTAGCAGCTGAGATGTGACGCTTTGCTCTATCTTTGTGGCAGCCGTGGGGAAAATCTCCTTCGGTCGAGGCCGGTCATAAGGGCGGCCTCCACTCTAAAAAACTGTCAGCGTATGAAATGGTCAGACTGTTTGAATCCTGTTCTCATGCTCCTCCTCCTTGGTGGCAGGGCTGTGGTTGCATGGTTACTCTCGATGGACTTGGAACCGTGCTGTCCGGCCTTGTGGTCAGAGCTCTTTGGAGATTTCTCCGGCTATGTCGGAGTTCATCCGATGGCGAATCTCCTTCTGGCTCAGTCCGTGGCCCAGAAGGAACATCAGCTTGGTGACGGCACACTCCGGCGTGCTGTCGTAGCCACTGACGACACCAGCCTGGAGGAGTTGCAGGCCGGTCTCGTAGCGCCCCATCTCCACCACTCCGCTCTGGCATTGGGTGATGTTCACCACCACGATGCCCCGTTCGCTGGCTTCGCTGAGCTGGCGGATGAGCCAGGGCTTTTGGGGAGCATTGCCCGAACCGTAGGTCTTGAGCACCACGGCCTTAAGACCGGGCACGTGGAGCACAGAGTCGATGATGGCCTCTTGGATGCCGGGGAAGAGGGTGATCATGACCACATTGGGGTCGAGCAGGTAGTGCGGCTTCATGGGTTGGGTGAAGTCGGGACGGTGGATGTGGTGCTCACTATAGCGGATGTGGATGCCGGCCGTGGCCAGGTTGGGGTAGTTGGGCGAGCGGAAGGCATTGAAGTTCTCGGCATTGATCTTCGTGGTGCGGTTGCCGCGCATCAGGCTGTTCTCGAAGAAGATGCACACCTCCGGCACCATGGGCGTGCCGTCGGGGTGCTTGGCGGCGGCTATCTCGATGGCGGTGATGAGGTTCTCCTTGCCGTCGGTACGCAGGGTGCCGATGGGCAGCTGCGAGCCTGTCAGGATGACGGGCTTGGTCAGATTCTCCAGCATGAAGCTCAGGGCCGAGGCGGTATAAGCCATGGTGTCGGTGCCGTGCAGGATGACGAATCCGTCGAAGTAGTCGTAGTTGTAGTTGATGATTTTCACTATCTTGGCCCACATGGGCGGCTCCATATCAGACGAGTCGATAGGAGGATTGAACTGGTAGGAGGAGATGCGGTAGTTGAATCGCTTCAACTCGGGGACATGCTGCAGCAGGTGATCGAAATTGAAGTTCTCCAACGCCCCCGTTTCGGGGTTCTCAATCATGCCTATGGTGCCACCTGTATAGATAAGGAGCACGGATGGATAGCTTTCATGCCTCATTCTACTTACATTTTGATAGTTTTAGATGGCGCAAAGTTAGGCAAATTTTGCTAATTTCCATGCATTTTGCCAAATTTTTCCTATCTTTGTAGGTGATTTAAAAGAATAACCTAAGATGATGAAACGAATTTTTCTCTTGTCGGCCTTGGTGCTGACTGCGCTGCTGGCTCCTGCCCAGCAGGCCTTGTGGGAAGGGGCTCAGGTAATTTCTCCCGAAATTCATGCCAACCGCACGGTGACCTTCCGCCTTCATGCTCCCAAGGCAGTGAAGGTGCAGGTGGCGGGCGACTTCCTGCCCGAGCCGGGCTATGCCGACCTGGTAGAGCGGGAGGGCGTGTGGGAGTACACCACACCTCAGCCCCTGGAGCCCGAACTCTACAGCTACAACTTCGTGGTGGACGGGTTGAAAATCAACGATCCGGCCAATGTGCACCAGATTCGCGATGTGCGAAGTGTGACGAACGTGTTCCTCATTGACGGTGGGCGTGCCGACCTCTATCGGGTGAACGATGTGCCTCACGGCTCGGTCAGCAAGGTGTGGTACGACAGTCCTACGGCGGGCATGAAGCGCCGCATGACCGTCTATACCCCGGCCGGCTACGAGGATAGCGGCAAGCGTTACCCCGTCTTCTACCTGCTGCACGGCATGGGTGGCGACGAGAACGCATGGAGTGAACTGGGGCGTGCCACCCAGATTCTGGACAACCTGATAGCCCAGGGCAAGGCGAAGCCCATGATTGTGGTGATGACCAACGGCAACATCTCGCAGGAGGCCGCTCCGGGCGAGACTTCGGCCGGCTATGTGGTGCCCACTTTCCAGCTGCCCCAGACGATGGAGGGCTCGTTTGAGATGGCTTTCCCCGATGTGGTGAAGTATGTGGAGAACCACTATCGCACGCTGAAGAACAAGCATGGCCGAGCCATAGCCGGACTCTCCATGGGAGGTTTCCACGCCATGCATATCTCGAAGCAATATCCCGACCTGTTCGACTACGTGGGCCTCTTCTCGGCGGCCATCCTGCCCGACCGCCAGGTGGCCTCAGCCGTCTATCAAGACCTGGAGACCAAGCTGAAGGTGCAGTTTGCCAAGCGTCCGGCTCTCTACTGGATTGCCATCGGCCGGACGGATTTCCTCTATCAAGCCAACTGCGACTATCGCAAGCTGCTGGACGAGAAGGGCTATCCTTATGAGTACTATGAGAGCGGTGAGGGCCACATCTGGAAGAACTGGCGCATCTATCTGACGGAGTTTGTGCCGAAACTGTTTTGATGGGTCACTTTTTATCGGCTACAGGTAGCGAGGGTAGTCCCTTGCCCATTTTTTGTTAAAGAAATACTAGGCAATAAGAAGGAGAACCCTTATCTTTGCAGGAGAAATCACAATTAACTTCACAGATATCATGAAAAGATTCTTATTCGCCTGCCTTTCGGCAGGATGGTTGCACGCCGCAGTGGCGCAGACGCAGATGACGCCTGCCATTCCGCGCGACGAACAGATGGAGCAGAAGATAGAACGCCTGCTCCGCAAGATGACCCTCGACGAAAAGGTGGGTCAGATGTGTGAACTGACCATCGATGTCATCCAAAAGAAAGGGGAAGGCTTTCAGATAGATGAGGCCAAACTGGACTCTGTCATCACGAAATACAAGGTGGGCTCTATCCTCAACGTACCTAACGGAACGGCGGTCACTGCTGCCGAGTGGCAGCGCATCATCCGACGCATTCAGGAGAAGTCGATGAAGGAGATAGGCATCCCCTGTGTCTATGGGGTGGACCAGATACACGGCACCACCTATACCCAGGGTGGAACCCTCTTTCCGCAGGGAGTGAATATGGGCGCAGCCTTCAACCGGGCCCTGATGCGCGAGGGCTCTCGCATCTCGGCCTACGAGACCCGTGCCGGCAGCATCCCCTGGCCCTATGCTCCGGTGACGGACCTGGGCCGCGTCCCG
>CAMGAL010000109.1 GCA_946007445.1 uncultured Mediterranea sp. | reverse complement strand
AAGTTTATCACATATATAGGATTGGCCGATATTACAATTATATCGTCGATACAACTTCCGTCAGTTGGCAAAGAGATTGAGTCAACTCCCCTATCCTACTCTTTCCCAACCGGTTTAGTCGCAAAATGGGCGGTGTTAACCGCCACGGTTTACAAACCTACAATCAGCCTATCAATTATGTAAACCCGTCACTTTCCGAATGTAAAGTCCCCTACTCTACTACAAATGTAAAGCCGTTTATCTCGCGGAATTTCAATTTACACTTGTATTCCATCCAAATGTAAATGCAAAGAATGGCTAACGATTGAATTTCTCGCCTATATGCCTACAAGAGTACATACGCTTGGAAAAATTGGATTCTCAGCGGCTTTAATTTTGTATAATACATTTGGATTCAATGCTTTACGATTGTTTTTCCTGAATTTACAAATATACAAAGTAGAGTTTTCCCGCCGTAGATAGCCGGGATTCTAAAAAATTTATGTATCTTAGTACGTCATATACACCCAATAAAGACATACGCATGAAAACGAAAGAAGAAATCGTTGCCAACTGGCTTCCCCGCTACACCAAGCGGCCCCTGGAGGCGTTTGACAAGCACATCCTGCTGACCAACTTCAATAACTACGTGGAGCTGTTCGCCAAGAAGTATGACGTCCCTGTGCTGGGACGGGACGCCAACATGATTTCAGCCAGCGCCAATGGCGTTACCATCGTCAA
Organism: uncultured Mediterranea sp.; assembly: GCA_946007445.1. Lineage (GTDB taxonomy): Bacteria > Bacteroidota > Bacteroidia > Bacteroidales > Bacteroidaceae > Bacteroides. Next base: position 6,447 of record CAMGAL010000109.1, on the reverse strand, counting down.
CTTTGGCATGGGCAGTCCCAATGCAGCCATCATCATGGATCTGCTCAGCGCCATCCAACCCAAGGCTTGCCTCTTCTTGGGAAAGTGTGGAGGCATTGACAAGAAGAACCAAATTGGCGACCTTATCCTTCCCATTGCAGCCCTGCGAGGCGAAGGAACTTCCAACGACTACTTTCCCCCTGAAGTGCCTGCTCTGCCGGCATTCATGTTGCAACGTGCCGTCTCATCAGCCATTCGCGACAACGGACGCGATTACTGGACAGGCACCGTCTACACCACCAACCGCCGCATTTGGGAGCACGACGATGCATTCAAGGAGTACTTGATAAAGACTCGCGCCATGGCAGTCGATATGGAAACGGCCACCCTCTTCAGCTGCGGATTCGCCAACCACATTCCTACCGGAGCTCTCTTGCTGGTGTCCGACCAGCCCATGATTCCTGAAGGGGTGAAGACCGACAAGAGCGACCAACTCGTAACGAGAAACTTTGTAACCGAACACCTGGAGATAGGCATCGAGTCTCTACGGATGATCATCGACGAGAAGAAGACCGTGAAACACCTGAAGTTCGACTGGTAATGCACATCTGTCTATGGCCAAACAAGAAATTTCCTACGAAGAGATTCTCAAGAGCCTGCAAGCTCGCCAGTACAAACCCGTGTACTACCTCATGGGAGAAGAGTCGTACTACATCGACCAGTTGGCCGACTACATGACTCACCACATCCTGACTGAAACCGAACAGGAGTTTAACCTGACGGTAATGTATGGTGCCGACGTCGATATGGCTACTGTCATCAATGCGGCCAAACGCTATCCGATGATGGCCGAGCACCAAGTGGTCATCGTGAAGGAAGCGCAAGCCTTGCGTGGAATCGACGAACTGGCCTACTACCTGCAGCGCCCTCTGCAGTCGACCATCCTGGTGTTCTGCCACAAACACGGCGTGCTCGACCGACGGAAGAAGGTGGTAGCGGAAATAGACAAAATAGGCGTGCTCTATGAATCGAAGAAGATAAAAGAATCACAACTTCCGGCCTTCATCACCAACTACTTGAAACGCAAAGGAGCAGATGCCGAACCGAAGGCGGCCGCCATGTTGGCGGATTTTGTAGGCACGGACTTGAGCCGACTGACCGGTGAACTCGACAAGTTGGCGCTGACCCTTGCCAACGGAGCTACCCGGGTGACTCCCGAGCAAGTGGAACGCCACATTGGAATCAGCAAAGAATTCAACAACTTCGAACTCCGCAGTGCCTTGGTGGAGAAGAACGTCCTGAAGGCAAACCGCATCATCCGATACTTCGAAGAGAACCCTAAAAACAACCCGATACAGATGACATTATCCTTACTCTTCGGGTTCTTCTCCAATCTGATGTTGGCCTATTATGCGCCGGAGAAAAGCGAGAATGGAGTGGCTGCATTTTTAGGCTTGCGCACGCCTTGGCAAGCGAAGGAATACCTGGCCGCCATGCGTCAATACAGCGGAGTGAAGACCATGCAAATCATTGGTGAGATTCGCTATACGGATGCCCGTTCCAAAGGTGTAGGAAACTCTTCCCTCTCAGACGGCGACCTGCTTCGCGAGCTGATTTTCAAGATTCTTCATTGATGGTTATCAGCATCATGGAACGTCTTTCTTTGCCTCCTGTTCCTCTTAGAACTTGCCAACGCGAGGGGCGGACATTTGTCTTCGACATCCTGCGGCGCAAGTATGTGGCACTGACTCCCGAGGAGTGGGTACGGCAACACTTTGTCCACTACCTCATCCGTCAAAAGGGTTATCCGCAAGCCTTGATGGCCAACGAAGTGCAGGTCGTGCTGAATGGGATGAAGCGCCGGTGCGACACTGTGCTTTACCGACGCGATTTGTCGGCACGCATGATTATCGAATACAAGAAATCGGAGGTGAAGATTACGCAAGCGGTGTTCGACCAAATTACCCGATACAACATGGTATTGAGGGTGGATTATCTCATCGTGAGCAACGGAATGGAGCACTACTGCTGTCGGATGAACTACGGAAAGCAAAGTTACGACTTTTTACCAGAAATACCCAACTATAAAAACTTGTAGGGAGAAGAACCAGGTCCTCCTCCCTACAAAATAGATTCGATTGGCCAAGACGAAAACTTACTCGGCTGTTGTTGTTCTGCGACGGCGAGACGAACGTTCCTTCACCGGCTCCTCCTTGTGCTCGATGGTCACACCGGCCAGTTCGGGGTCAATCATGATACGGCCGCAATACTCGCATACGATGATCTTCTTGCGTGAGCGGATGTCAAGCTGACGCTGGGGCGGAATCTTGTTGAAGCAACCGCCACACGCATCGCGTTGCACATAGACGATGCCCAATCCGTTGCGGGAGTTCTTGCGGATTCGCTTGAAGGATTGCAGCAAGCGGGGGTCTATCTTGGTTTCCAGAATCTTGGATGTTTCGCGCAGGCGCTCTTCCTCCTGCTTGGTCTCCGAAATGATCTCATCCAGTTCGTTCTTCTTCACTTCGAGGTCCTTCTTGCGCTCCTCCAGCTGCTCGTTGCTGCTGATCAGTTCGCGCGACTTCTCTTCCTCCTGGGCCGAGAATTCGCGGATGCGCTTCTCGCACAGTTCGATTTCGAGTGTCTGGAACTCAATCTCCTTGGTCAGGAAGTCATACTCGCGGTTGTTTCTCACATTCTCCTGCTGCTCTTTGTATTTGCTGATAGAGGCTTTGGCTGTCTCGATTTCTACCTTCTTGGTAGCGATGTTCGATTTCAGCTCAGCCACTTCGGCGGTGATGCGTTCGATACGGGTACTGAGACCGGCAATGTCGTCTTCCAGGTCTTGTACCTCCAAGGGGAGTTCGCCTCGGAGTGTCTTGATTTCATCAATCTTCGACAAGGTGGTCTGCAACTGGAAGAGAGTCTTCAGGCGTTGCTCCACGGTCAGTTCCTGAGGTTCTTTTTTTGATTCTTTTGCCATAATCTGTTATAGATATTTAATTGGGTTGGTATTCAGTTTGGTTGCAAACACTTCGACATCCGGACAGTGGGTGCGGAGTATGTCTGCAAAGATTTCTTTGGTGAACTGCTCACTTTCGTAGTGTCCGATTTCGGCCACCAGGATGTCGGATTCGTGTCCGAAGAAGTCGTGGTACTTGATTTCTCCGGTCAGGAAAACGTCGGCGTGTTGGTCGATAGCTGTCTGCATCAGGAAAGCTCCTGCACCACCGCAGAGGGCCACCGTTTCGATTTCCCGGCCGGCCAGTTTGTTGTGGCGCAAACATTCCACTTCAAAAGTTTTCTTGATGTGTTTGAGAAACTCCAGTTCGGTGAGCGGTTCGGCCAACCGGCCAATCACACCGGCTCCGACAGAGTTTTCCCCTGGCTGGGGAGCCAGCACTTTGACATCGACCAGCCCTATCTTGTCTGCCATCCTGAAGCTCACTCCTTGGAGCGCGTTGTCCAAATTGGTGTGGGCGCAATAGATGGCCACGTCGTTCTTGATTGCCTTGGCAATGCAGCGCTCGATGTAGTTTTTGCCCGTGATGGATTTGCATCCACGGAATATGAGCGGATGGTGGGCCACCACTAGGTTGCAACCCAGGGCGATGGCTTCGTCCAGAATCGGTTCGGTGACGTCCAAACACAACAAAGCCCCTGTCACTTCCGCATCTGTCAATCCTATTTGCAAGCCGGCATTGTCATAATCGTCTTGCAATGGCAGAGGCGCGAAACGTTCAAGGGCATTCACAATCTCCTTTATCTTCATGGGATTCGCCTGTATATTTGGCGCAAAGGTAGGGCTTTTCGGCGAATTCTCCAACCGAAAAGCCCAAAAACTCTCAATAATGGTTGTAAGACACCACCTTCTCTTTGGCCTTGCGCGACTTGGGACGCTTGGGCTTGGCGGAATATCCGATGCAGATGTCGAGCAGCAGGCGCTTCTGCGGAGGAATGCCTACCAGCTGCTTCACCTGCTTCTCGTCGAGCCAGCCCAGGATGCAGGAGCCCAATCCTTCGGCCTCGGCGGCCAGAGCGATGTGGGCGGCGGCAATGCCGATGTCTATCAGCGGGAAGTATTTGTCCTTGATCTTGGAGCCGAGGAACGAGGTGATGTTCATCGACTCTTCCACCACCAGGATGTGAACGGGGGCATCCTTGGCAAACTTGTTCATGCCCAGTCCGGCCGTAGCCTTGCCCACCTGCCGGGCCAGATCGGGCTGATTGACGACGACAAATCGCCAGGGCTGCGCGTTGCAAGCCGAGGGAGCCAAGCGGGCCGCTTCGAGAATACGCTCCAGTTTCTCGTCCTCTACGGGACGCTGAGGGTCGTACGCCCGGTCGCTTTGGCGCATCCGGGCCAGTTGCAGAAAGTCTATCATCATGCTTCAGATTTTGAGTCAGGCTTTGACAAGCTGCATCATCCGACTCAGATACTTGCCGATGATGTCGAACTCCAGATTGACCACACTGCCCACCCGGATGTTGTGGAAGTTGGTGTGCTCATATGTATAAGGTATAATGGCCACCTGAAACGTGTGGTCCGTGGGGTTGCACACGGTGAGGCTGACGCCATTCACCGTCACAGAACCTTTATCCACAGTGAAGTAGCCCTTGCGGGCCATCTCGGGCGAGCAGTCGTAGCTGAAGGTAAAGTAGTAGCTGCCCTCCGCGTCGTCCACCGCCACACACTGAGCCGTCTGGTCCACGTGGCCCTGCACGATGTGTCCGTCCAGCCGTCCGTTCATCATCATGCTGCGCTCCACGTTCACCTCGTCGCCTATCTGCAGGCCTCCCAGGTTGGAGCGGTCGAGGGTCTCCTTCATCGCCGTCACGACGTAGGTGTCGCCGTCGATGCTGACCACTGTGAGGCACACGCCGTTGTGGGCCACGCTTTGGTCTATCTTCAGCTCATCCGTAAACGAGCATCTGAATGTGAAATGCACATTCTCCTGTTCCTTCACCATAGCCACCAGCGTGGCACATTCTTCTACAATTCCAGAAAACATATCCGATGTATTAAGTGTTATCTATATAAAACAAGGTGTGGCACTTGTCGCTGACAAGCGCCGATGCAAAGGTACGAAAGCACCCTGTCTTATGCAACAGAAGGGCATAAAAAAAGGGCGCTTTTCACAAAGCACCCTTTTTCAGTTTTCAATAGGTATTAGTTTTTTCTTAAGGTAAAAAGATTGTTTTCAGGATAACGCTGCAAAGATAAAGCCTTTTTGAGGTACCCACCAAATAAAAATACATGTTCGATAACATATTTTTTAATAAGATATTGTAACAGTTACAAAACTGTCTTATTTCATCTCTTTGGCCAAATCGCAGACAAATATAGGCTTTTTTTTGGTTACTACCGAAAAATAGTCGTATTTTTGTGCCATCATAGAGAAAACGATAATTGCATAAAGATATGGTAGAAATGAAAAGCGAAGCCACGGCTGAAAAGAAAAGCCTGAACTTCATTGAGCAAATTGTGGAGAACGACCTCCGAGAGGGTAAGAACGACGGACGTGTACAGACCCGCTTTCCGCCCGAGCCCAACGGCTACCTGCACATAGGCCACGCCAAGGCCATCTGCCTAGACTTCGGCATTGCGGCCGCCCACGGTGGCGTGTGCAACTTGCGATTTGACGACACGAATCCTACCAAAGAGGATGTGGAATATGTCGAAGCCATCAAGGAAGACATCAAGTGGCTGGGCTATCAGTGGGGCAACGAATACTACGCCTCCGACTACTTCCAGCAGCTGTGGGACTTCGCCATCCGGCTCATCGAGGAGGGGAAAGCCTACATCGACGAACAGACATCCGAACAAATAGCGGCGCAGAAGGGAACCCCCACCCAGCCGGGCGTGGAGAGCCCCTACCGCAACCGCCCCATTGCCGAGAATCTGGAGCTGTTCCAGAAAATGAACAGTGCTGAGATTGAAGAGGGAGCTATGGTGCTGCGCGCCAAGATTGACATGGCCAATCCCAACATGCACTTCCGCGACCCCATCATCTACCGGATAATCAAGCACCCGCACCACCGCACCGGCACCACCTGGAAGGCCTACCCCATGTACGACTTTGCCCACGGCCAGAGCGACTTCTTCGAGGGAGTGACCCACTCGCTCTGCACGCTGGAGTTTGTCGTTCACCGTCCGCTCTACGACCTCTTCGTGGATTGGCTCAAGGAGGGCGAGGACCTGCAGGATCACCGCCCCCGCCAGTATGAGTTCAACAAGCTGAACCTCAGCTACACCCTGATGAGCAAGCGCAACCTGCTGACGCTGGTGAAGGAAGGCCTCGTCAACGGCTGGGACGACCCCCGAATGCCCACCCTCTGCGGATTCCGCCGCCGCGGCTATTCGCCCGAGTCCATCCACAAGTTCATCGACAAGGTCGGCTGCGCGGCGTACGATGGGCTCGACGAGTGTGCGGGGCGGGGGGGTGCCGGCGGCGAGGGCCGGGGCGG
>CAMGAL010000108.1 GCA_946007445.1 uncultured Mediterranea sp. | reverse complement strand
CGCAATCTCCAGCTGACTTCCTCTCTCCAACAGCCACCTCAACAACCAACCCAACGGACTCCACACAAGGATAGACCCGGACTACGACCAAGGTGCCTGCTTCCACTTCACCCATCCCCTCCATCCCGAAGGAGGGAGAAAGGAGGTAGCCGTATGAAGCGCCACCTCTACCGGCTCCTGCTGCTAGGCGCCTGCCTGCTCGGCTGGCTGCACACCCTGCCCCTCCGTGCCGAGGGCCACGCCCGCGACAGCCTCCTGGCGTTGCTGCCCCAGATGCCGCACGATTCCGCGCGTCTCAAAACGCTGGTCAACCTGACCTATGCCTTCCAGCAAGACCCCAAGGATGCGCAAATCGTGCGCTGGCTCATCGACGAGGCCCGCTTGCAAGGCGACCTGCGTAGCGAGAGCACCGGACTCTACATGCTGATGCTCCACTGCTACAACAACGAAGAGCAGATTGACAGCCTCGAGGTATGGCAGAAGCGCATCCTGCAGATTGCTCGGAAGACCAGCCAATGGAAACACTACTTCCAAGGCAAGGAACTGCTCATCAGCCTCTACAGCGAACAACACCGATACGAATATGCCATCCAGCAAGCCCGAGAAATGGCTCAAGAGGCCTCCGAAAAGGGGATGGTCAACGGGACGGCGTCTGCCTATTACTGCCTGGCCGCTACCTACAGCGACATCCATCAGCCGGAACAGGAGTATGAAGCTCTGCAACAGGCCTACCGCCTCTTTCCCCAACTGGACTCCGACGGCCAGAAGCTCGATATCCTGGCCTCGCTAGTGAAGCACTGCGCCGACCACCAGCGGTGGGAGGAGCTGAAGCAGTACGGCGAAGAGCTGCTGGCCATGCTACACGACAACATCCGCACCTCGCTGGGCGGTGAGGCTGTCCACTCCACCCAGCTCATCTACACGGAGTCCTACCTCATGCTCTACTACGTCCATCAAGGCGACTACGACACAGCCCGCCGGTACATGGAGCAAATCCGCCGGAGCTTCAACGAGCAGACCTACCTGCTTTCGGCGGACCTCTTCCTGAGCGTCTGCGTCGAGTACTACAAGGCCATCGGTGCCTATGAGCAGGCACTGGCCTGCAGCGCCACCATCTGGAGCCATCAGGCCCGGCACGGGGAGCGCAACTCCACGTGGGCCGGCCGCCTCTACCGCCGCGGTGAGCTGCTGCAACAGATGGGCCGCTACAAGGAGGCCGTACACTGCTTCAAGCAGTCGCAGCAGTGGCAAGACTCCATCAACAGTGTCATCTCCGACGAGCAAGTGGAGGAGATTAAGCGCGAGCACCACTTGGAGCAGATTCTCATACGCCAAGCCAACTTACGGGAGAAGACCCAATGGGCCATTCTGATTTTGGTCATCGTCCTCTTGGCCGTCTGTGCCCTCTACATCCGCCACATCCGCCACCTGCACAAGGCCCTGAGCCAAGCGCAGCAGGAGACGCAAGAGGCCACCCGACAGAGCGAGAAGGCCAACGAGGTGAAGGGACTCTTCCTCAACAACCTCCGGCAAAAGATCAGCAAGCCCATCGACACGGTGGTGAAGCTCTCGCAACAGCTGGCCAGCGACTCTACCCTCAGCGCCGACGAGCGCCAACGTGCGGCACAGACCATCACCGAGAATACCGGTCTGCTCATCCAGTTGGTCAACAGTGTGCTCGACCTCTCGCGTCTGGAAGCTGACATGACCAAGTGGCAGCTGGGTCCGTGCGACCTGATACAGACCTGTCGGGATGCCATCACGTCCGTTCAGATGCACCGTCCCTCCACCCAGATTACCTTTATATGCAACCTGCCCAGCCAGCAGGTAGAGACCGACGGCAAGCGGATGATGCAGCTGATAGAGAGCTGCCTGAGCAGTGCGGTCAATCCCCTCTGCCCGCACGGCGACATTCCTCGCCAAGTGCAGCTCCACGTAGAGCTGGAAGGCACCATGCTCCATTTCCGCATCTGGGGTTCCCACCTGGCCTCTCCCTGCAAGGAGTGCTACGAGAAGGCCATTCGAAACGACATCAACCGCCTTACCATCAAGCACTTCGGAGGCGAGTATATCCTGAGGGGAGAGACTCCGCAAGGCGCCCTTCTGGAGTTCACCTACCCCATCGCCTGAGTCCGGCTTGCCTCCTTACACACGCTTTCTGCGTCTTCTTGGGCAAGAATTGCTTGACTATCACGTTTTTTTTGTACTTTTGCAGCTTCAAAAAGTAGCATTACAACAAAAATTCCATCATAAACTATGTTCGACAATTTAAGCGAGAGATTAGAGAGATCATTCAAAATCCTCAAGGGCGAAGGCAAGATTACCGAAATCAACGTAGCCGAAACCCTGAAAGACGTGCGCAAGGCGTTGCTCGATGCCGACGTCAACTACAAGGTAGCCAAGAACTTCACCGATACCGTCAAGGAGAAAGCCATGGGACAGAACGTGCTGACCGCCGTGAAGCCCAGCCAGCTAATGGTGAAGATTGTACACGACGAACTGACCAAACTGATGGGTGGCGAGACCGCCGAACTCAACCTCATCGGCAAGCCCTCGGTCATCCTGATGTCCGGTCTGCAAGGCTCGGGTAAGACCACCTTCTCCGGCAAGCTGGCCCGTATGCTGAAGAGCAAGAAGAACCGCCGCCCGCTGCTGGTGGCCTGCGACGTCTATCGCCCCGCTGCCATCGAGCAGCTGCGCGTGCTGGCCGAACAGATCAACGTACCCATGTATTGCGAGCTGGACAGCAAAGACCCCGTAGCCATTGCCCAGCACGCCATCCAGGAGGCCAAAGCCAAGGGCTATGACCTGGTCATCGTCGATACCGCCGGTCGTCTGGCTGTCGATGAAGAGATGATGAACGAGATTGCCGCCATCAAGAAGGCCATCCAGCCGGACGAAATCCTCTTCGTGGTCGATGCCATGACCGGTCAGGATGCCGTCAATACGGCTCGTGAGTTCAACGAACGGCTGGACTTCAACGGCGTAGTACTGACCAAGCTCGACGGTGACACCCGTGGTGGTGCCGCCCTCTCCATCCGCACGGTGGTGAACAAGCCCATCAAGTTCGTCGGTACGGGCGAGAAGCTGGAGGCCATCGACCAGTTCCACCCCTCGCGTATGGCCGACCGCATCCTTGGCATGGGCGACATCGTTTCACTCGTGGAACGCGCCCAGGAGCAGTACGACGAGGAGGAAGCCAAGCGCCTGCAGAAGAAGATTCAGAAGAACCAGTTCGACTTCAACGACTTCATGTCGCAGATCCAGCAAATCAAGAAGATGGGTAACCTGAAGGAGCTGGCCAGCATGATTCCCGGCGTAGGCAAGGCCATCAAGGACATCGACATCGACGACAACGCCTTCAAGAGCATCGAGGCCATCATCAACTCCATGACCCCCAAGGAGCGCACCAACCCCGAAATCCTGAACGGCAGCCGCCGTCAGCGCATCGCCAAGGGTAGCGGCACCAACATCCAGGAGGTGAACCGCCTGCTGAAGCAGTTCGACCAGACGCGCAAGATGATGAAGATGGTGACGGGCAGCAAGATGGGCAAGATGATGATGCCCAAAATGAAAAAGTAAGGTATAATCGAAACTATAGAACAGATATGCAACTGATTGACGGAAAAGCCATCTCCGAGCAGGTGAAGCAGGAGATTGCAGCAGAAGTGGCCGAAATCGTGAAGAACGGAGGCAAGCGCCCCCATCTGGCCGCCATCCTGGTGGGACACGATGGAGGTAGCGAAACCTATGTAGCCGCCAAGGTGAAGGCGTGCGAAGTGTGTGGATTCAAGTCGAGCCTCATCCGCTACGAGGCCGATGTCACCGAGGAGGAACTGCTGGCCAAGGTGCGCGAACTGAATGAAGATGCCGATGTGGATGGCTTCATCGTACAGCTCCCCCTGCCCAAGCACATCTCCGAGCAGAAGGTCATCGAGACCATCGACTACCGCAAGGACGTGGACGGCTTCCACCCCATCAACGTGGGCCGCATGTCCATCGGACTTCCCTGCTACGTGAGTGCCACCCCCAACGGCATCCTCGAACTGCTGAAGCGCTACCACATCGAGACACAAGGCAAGAAGTGCGTGGTGCTGGGACGTAGCAATATCGTGGGCAAGCCTATGGCCACACTGATGATGCAGAAAGCCTATCCCGGCGATGCCACCGTCACCGTGTGCCACAGCCGCAGCAAGGACTTGGTCAAGGAGTGCCAGGAAGCGGATATCCTCATTGCCGCTTTGGGTCAGCCCAACTTCGTGAAGGCAGAGATGGTGAAGGAGGGTGCCGTGGTAATCGACGTAGGTACTACGCGCGTGCCCGATACCACCCGCAAGTCGGGCTTCAAGCTGACGGGCGACGTAAAGTTCGACGAGGTAGCCCCCAAGTGCTCGTTCATCACTCCCGTACCCGGTGGCGTGGGTCCCATGACCATCGTGTCGCTGATGAAGAATACCTTGCTGGCAGGAAAGAAGGAGATTTATCAATGAGTTTTTTGAGGAGATAAAGGAAGATAAATGGAGATAAAGGCCAATACTCTCTATTTGTATAGCTGGTGCAACCTTTAGCCTTTATCTCCCCAATAACAAATAACTATCGGCCTTTATCTCCATTTATCTCCCCCCAAAAATAATCCATGCGCCCCCTCCTCCTGACACTCCTCCTCAGCAGCAGCCTCTCCCTCTTCCCCCAGAAGCGGCTGACGCTGCTCTTTGCAGGCGACCTGATGCAACATCAGGCGCAGATAGATGCTGCGCGTCAGCCGGACGGAAGCTACGACTACGGTGCCTGCTTCGCCCCCGTGCGCTCCCTCATCGAAGGAGCCGATGTGGCGATTGGCAACCTAGAGGTCACCCTCGGCGGCCTGCCCTACAAGGGCTACCCCGCCTTCAGTGCGCCCGACGAGTACCTCACCGCCATCCATGAGGCAGGCTTCGACGTGCTGCTCACGGCCAACAACCACTGTCTGGACCGCGGACGCAAGGGGTTGGAGCGCACCATCCGACTGCTCGACTCACTCCACATCCCCCACCTCGGCACCTACCGCACCCCTGAGGAACGGCAAGAGCGGCTGCCCCTGCTGATAGAGAAGAACGGCTTCCGCATCGCCCTGCTCAACTACACCTCCGGCACCAACGGCATCCGCGTCACCCCGCCCAACGTAGTGGACTACATCGCCCGCACCGTCATGGCCGACGACATCCGCCACGCCCGCTCGCTCCGTCCCGACGCCCTCATCGTCTGCATCCACTGGGGCGAGGAGTATCAGCGTACGCCCAACACGGCGCAACGCCAACTGGCAGACTGGCTGCTTGCCCAGGGTGTGACCCACATCATCGGTTCGCATCCCCATGTGGTGCAACCCGTAGAGGTGTGCAGCGACGGACTGGAACGCCATGTCGTGGTCTACTCCCTCGGCAACTTCCTCTCCAACATGAGTGCACCCCACACCGACGGCGGACTGGTGGTCACCCTGGAGCTGGAAAAGCAGCCCCTTCCCCCACCTGCCCTTCCACGGACTCCCTGCCTCATCAGCCGCCCCACGACCGATGAGGCTTGGCACTACCCAGACGGCAACTGCCACCTGCGCAGCTACCGCACCCACTTGGTCTGGGTAGCCCGCCCCCGGCTCACTGGCCAACGCTCCTTCCAGCTGCTACGCACCGACTCCCTGCCCCCTGCCCTCCCCGCCGAAGCCCGTAGCCGTGCCCTGCGCTTCGTACAGGCCACGGAGCGTCTGCTACAGCCCTAACAAGAGAAAAAAGGCTGGCAATAGGCACGGGGAACAGGCTGGCTGCAGAGGAGATTCAGCATAGCAAATAAAAAAATGGCCAAAATGTTTGGCAGTATGGAAGAATATCCATACCTTTGCACCGCAATTAAGGGAAACGCCTTAACATGGTGGCTGTAGTTCAGTTGGTTAGAGCGTCAGATTGTGGTTCTGAATGTCGAGGGTTCGAGTCCCTTCTGCCACCCATCAAGCGGAGGAAGTCTTTTCAAGACTTCCTCCAGTTTTTTTTGCAGCGACCAACAACCACCGGCATAGCGGCTGGCCTCCTCCATGCTGAGCATACGGGCGCACACCAAGGCCATCTGGTTGACAGCTTTCTCATTCGTCACGGTACCAATGGTGGTGCCCTTCTGCACCACGGCAGCGCCAATGACGGGTTCGCCGGTCTCGGCTTCGGTCACGACACCACGCAGGGATTGGGCATGAAGATTGGTTACCCCTCCCAACAAGAAAATTCCTACTAAAATAGAATCAATGAGAGTGTTGTACGTTTCATAATGAGTTATTTATTGATGAAGTCATTTTGTTTTTTTCATTCATAGACAAAGCCATAATAGCGGCTGTAGCCAAGGTCGGGCAGGTCATTCGGTGTGCCAAAGAAATAGCGGTGGATAATCTCGCTCAGCACTTGACGGTCGTCGTGCTTGTATTCATAGGTGTTATATACTAGGAATGCCTGGGGGTTGTGACGCGCATTCCAACCGGCAATGACAGAGTCGGGTAGGCAGGGGTCATCAAGGAAATCAAGCACACCAGACAAGGGAGTCAGCATAACGTGTCCCACCTGGAAGGGGACTTCTGTACGGGACGAATGGAAGTAGGCGTGCATAGGTTGAGGTCCTTCATTTACCCGAGGCTCTCCTTGAGAGTTCAGGAACTGGTGCACAATAGAATCCAGCAATCCCTCTTCGTTGTAGCAATACTGATTGATTGTACCCCACAACAACGTGTCCGTATCTTCCTCATAGAAACGGTCCACTATCTGCCGTACGCGGTGCTGTGCATCGTAGTGACAGTCGTGCTCTCGGCGTGCAATATAAGGTTTTTCGTATCGTAGAATGCCCTTGCCCAGCAGCTGTTCGTTTTTGAAGGTGCCATAGCTTGCGCTGTCGAGGGCCAGACTAAAGATTCTCGTCAAGGAATCAGTTTGGTCATAGCAGCTGACTACCAGCGTGTCGTTGCCTTGGTAATGGTAATCCATGTGTGCGTAGCGATACCCGGTGACGAGACATACGCCCCGCTCGTCGTACTGGAAGTGGAGGGTATCTACATAGATGGTGGTATCTGCCTTTTCAGGATTGATGGATACAGATTCATAATAGCACTGCTTCAGCCGAGGCCTTTCGGCTACTCTGGAATCGGATTTTATCTTACAGGAAGTTACAGTGGTGCCACCTAAACAG
>CAMGAL010000107.1 GCA_946007445.1 uncultured Mediterranea sp. | reverse complement strand
CCGTCGACTATGTCTTCATCCAGACTGGCCACAACGACGAGAAGCCCAAGCCCGACCGCCACACCGACCCCGGCACGACCTTCGACGCCAATCTGGAGAAGTTTGTCAACGAGACACGTGCCAAGGGAGGCATCCCTGTGCTGTTCAACTCCATCGTGCGCCGCAACTTCGGCGTAGCCACCGGCCAGGCCATAGCCGATGCCATCACGCAGGACGACATCCGCAAGGGAGTCAATCCCGACCGAGCCCAGCAGGCCCAGGCTGAGCATCCTGCCGAGGGAGACAAGCTGATAGACACCCACGGAGCCTATCTCGACTCTCCCCGCAACGTGGCCGCCCGCCTGAAGGTGCCCTTTGTGGACATGAACCGCCTCACCCACGACCTGGTGGAAGGCATGGGCCCTGTGGAGTCCAAGAAACTCTTCATGTGGATTCCTGCCAACACCATACCCGCCGCTCCCAAGGGACGTGAAGACAATACCCACCTCAACATCTATGGTGCCCGCACCATTGCCGGACTCACCGTCGATGCCATTGCCAAGGAGGTGCCCGCCCTCGCTCCCTACGTGCGCCACTACGACTTTGTGGTAGCCAAGGACGGCAGCGGCGACTTCTTCACCGTGCAGGAGGCCATCAACGCCGTGCCCGACTTCCGCAAGAATGTCCGCACCACCATCCTCGTGCGCAAGGGCGAGTACAAGGAGAAGATTGTGGTGCCCGAAAGCAAAATCAACATCTCGCTCATCGGACAAGAGGGAGCCGTCCTCACCTACGACGACTATGCCAGCAAGCCCAACCGCTTCGGCGAGAATACAGGCACCTCCGGCTCTTCGTCGTGCTACATCTATGCGCCCGACTTCTATGCCGAGAACATCACCTTCCGCAACAGCGCCGGTCCAGTAGGGCAGGCCGTGGCCTGCTTCATCAGCGCCGACCGCGCCTTCTTCAAGAACTGCCGCTTCCTCGGCTTCCAAGACACCCTCTACAACTACGGCAAGGGGATGCGCCAGTACTTCGAGGATTGCTATGTGGAGGGCACCGGTGACTTCATCTTCGGTTGGTCCACCGCCGTCTTCAACCGCTGCCACATCCACAGCCTGCGCAAAGGCTATGTCACCGCTCCTGCCACCGACCAAGGCCAGCGCTACGGCTACCTCTTCCATGAGTGCCGCCTCACCGCCGCCGAGGGAGTAGGCGAGGTCTATCTCTCCCGTCCTTGGCGCCCTTATGCCCAGGCCGTCTTCGTCCGATGCGAACTGGGAAGCCACATCTTGCCCGCCGGCTGGCACAACTGGAACAAGAAGGAGGCCGAAAAGACCGTCTTCTATGCCGAATATGAGAGCCAAGGCCCCGGTGCCAATCCCAAGGCTCGTGCCCCCTTCTCCCGCCAGCTGAAGAGCGAGAAGGGCTACACCATGCAAGAGGCATTGGCCGGCTCTGACGGCTGGAACCCCATCGAGAATGGTCATGCATTGTTTGAAATCAAAAGATAATCATAGCGTATGAAACGACTCCTATCCAGCCTCCTCTCCTTGCTGCTGACCCTCGTGGTGGCAGCCGAGAACTATCCCTACCGCAGCGATGTGCTGTGGGTCACCGTCCCCAATCACGCCGATTGGCTCTATCGCACCGGCGAAAAGGCCACCATCGAGGTGCAGTTCTACCGCTATGGCATCCCCCAAGACGGTGTGGTGGTGAACTATGAACTGGCCGACGACCTGATGTCGGCCGACCGTCAGGGCAGTGTCACCTTGAAGAACGGACGCGCCACCATCGCCTTGGGCACTATGTCCAAGCCCGGCTTTCGCGACTGCCGGCTCACGGCAACCCTCGATGGCAAGAGCTATAAGCATCACATCAAGGTAGGCTTCTCCGCCGACCAAATCCAGCCCTACACGCAGATGCCCAAGGACTTCGAAGCCTTCTGGCAAGCCAACCTGCAAGAGCAGGCCAAGTTCCCCCTGCGCTATACGAAGAGCTTGGCTCCTGAGTATTGCACCGACCGGGTGGAGTGCTACTTGGTGAAGCTCCAGCTCAATGCCCGTGGCCAGGCCGTTTATGGCTATCTGTTCTATCCCAAAGGGGCTCAGAAAGGCAGCCATCCCGTTGTGCTCTGTCCGCCGGGAGCAGGCATCAAGACCATCAAGGCTCCTCTGCGCCATAAGTATTATGCCGAAGAGGGCTGCATCCGCTTCGAGATGGAGATACACGGGCTCAACCCCACCTTGAGTGAGGAGGAGTTCAAGGAAATCAGCAACGCCTTCAACGGTCGTGAGAACGGCTATCTGCTCAATGGACTGGACAACCCCGACAACTACTACATGAAGCGCGTCTACCTGGCTTGTGTGCGGGCCATTGACCTGCTCACCTCGCTGCCCGAGTGGGATGGCAAGAACGTGGCCGTGCAAGGAGGCAGCCAGGGTGGGGCACTGGCCCTGGTGACTGCCGGACTCGACCCTCGCGTCACGCAGTGTGTGGCCAATCACCCCGCCCTCAGCGACATGGCCGGCTTCAAGGCTCGTCGTGCCGACGGCTATCCCCACTACTCGCGTGTGGAGGGCATCGGCACTGAGCAGCACCTGCGTACCATGGCCTACTACGACGTGGTGAACTTTGCCCGCTTGGTGAAGGCTGCCACCTACATGACGTGGGGCTACAACGACGATACCTGTCCGCCCACCACCAGCTATGCCGTATGGAACGTGCTGACCTGCCCCAAGGAGAGCCTCATCACGCCCATCAACGAGCATTGGACCTCCGAAGAGACCGAACGGGGCCACCTGACCTGGATTCAGAAACACTTGAAATGAAGCAACTGATTCTCCTCCTCGGGCTGTGCAGCTTTGTCCTCACAGCCCACTCCCAAGAAGCAGACACCTTGCGCTATGGCCTGCTGAAGAACATGCCTGCCTTCTACCAGCAGATGAAGGCACAGCTCACCTTCCCCTGGGCGTGGGGCCATGCCCCCGTCCGTTCCTTCAAGAAGTGGAAGCGGCAGGCCCGCGAGGTGGTGATGGAGACCATGCAGAACCTGCCCCCGGCCCCTACGGACTATCGCATGGAGGTCACTGCCACCGAGCGGCGTGAGGGCTACGAGGTGCGCCGGGTGTGGTTCAACGTGTCGGAGTGGTGCCGCGTGCCCGCCTACCTGTTGGTGCCCGACGGCGAAGGCCCCTTCCCTGCCGTCCTGATGCTGCACGACCACGGCGCCCACTTCACCATCGGCAAGGAGAAGATGGTGCGTCCCTTTGGCGTGTCCGCCGAACTCCTCGCCGATGCCGACGACTGGGCCCACCGCTGCTACGACGACCTCTATACAGGCGACTTCTTTGCTGCCCATGGCTATGTGGTGCTCGCGGTCGATGCCCTCTTCTGGGGCGAACGCGGACGCACCGATGGGGTGAAGTACGACGACCAGCAGGCCTTGGCTTCCAACTTCCTGCAGATGGGCGGGTCGTGGGGCGCCTTCATTAACATCGACGACGTGCGCAGCGCCGAATTCTTGGCTTCCCTCCCCTGTGTGGATGCCCGTCGCGTGGGGTGCCTCGGCTTTTCGATGGGTGCCTACCGCTCGTGGATGTGTAGCGCCCTGACCGATGTGGTGGCTGCCTCGCCCTCCAGCTGCTGGATGAACACCCCCGAACATCTCATGACGCTCACCAACAACCAGAACAAGGGGGGCTCCGCCTACTCCATGCTCATCCCCGCCCTGCGCCGATACATGGACTATCCGCACGTGGCCGCCATGGCTTGTCCCAAGCCCACCCTCTTCTTCAACGGCACGAAAGACAAACTCTTCCCTGTAGCCGGAGTGGAGGATGCCTACCGCATCATGCGGCAGGTGTGGCAGAGCCAACAGGCGGACGACCGCCTTACCACCCGGCTATGGGAAGAGAAACACTTCTTCAGCCGCGCCATGCAGGAAGCCACCCTGCAGTTCTTTGACCGCTGGCTGAAGCCTTGACATCAATCCGGCAGGATCATCTCCATCTTCTCCTGCGGCACGGTCACTCTTTGCAGCACATTATATCTCCAGGCAGGCATCCAGGTCACGCGTGAGCTGCTCCTTGTCGAGGTGCTGGCCGATGAAGACCAGCTTCTCCATGCGGTCGCCGTACTGGTCGTCCCAGTCGCGCAGCAGGCCCGGCTCCTCTTTCATGAGCTGGATGAGGTCTTCTTCGGGCGCGGTGGCATACCACTGTCCGGCTTCGGTCAGCTTCTTCTGCACGCCGGCCTGCTCGAAGAGGTAGGACATATCGCGGTTGTGGCTGAAGTAGCATACGCCCTTGGCGCGGATGACGTTCTTGGGCCAGCGGGTCGCCACGAAGTGGTCGAACTTGTGGATGTCGAAGGCGGGACGGCGGTAGTAGACGAACGTGCCGATGCCATACTCCTCGGCTTCGCCCTCCTCATGGTCGTGGTCGTGGTGGTGGTGGTGATGATGCTCATGCTCATGCTCCTCATGCTCGTGGTGATGATGCTCGTGCGGATGCTTGGCCTCGTGCTCCTCCTCTTCGGTGGCCTGGCGTTCGATTTCGCGAATCCATCCGGCAGAGGTAGCCACGCGCTCGAAGTGGAAGAGGTGCGTGTCCACCAGGCGCTCCAGGTCCACCTCGGCGTAGTCGCACTCCACGATGTCGGCAGCGGGCTGCAGGGTGCGGACAATCTGCTTGATGCGGGCCAGCTCCTCGGGTGCCACCTCAGAGGCCTTGTTGAGCAGGATGAGGTTGCAGAACTCTATCTGCTGGATGATGCGGTTCTCGATGTCCTCGTCGTCAATGCCTTGGCGGGTCAGCTTGTCGCCGCAGGCAAACTCACTCTGCAGGCGCAGGGCATCGACCACGGTGACGATGCAGTCGAGGCGGGGAATGCCATGACGCACGGAGTTCTGGCCCATCAGGGGGATGGAGCAGATGGTGCGGGCAATGGGCTCGGGCTCACAGATGCCGCTGGCCTCGATGACGATGTAGTCGAAGCGCTGCATCTGCAGGATGTCCTGAATCTGCTCGATGAGGTCCATCTTCAGCGTGCAGCAGATGCAGCCGTTCTGCAGGGCCACCAGGCTCTCGTCCTTCTTGCCCACGACCCCTCCTTTCTGTATGAGGTCGGCGTCGATGTTCACCTCGCCGATGTCGTTGACGATGACGGCGAAGCGTATGCCCCGCTTGTTGGATAGGATATGGTTGACCAAGGTGGTCTTGCCGCTTCCCAGATAGCCGGTCAGCAGCAGTACGGGAATGTCTTTTGTCTTCATGATCAGTGGTTGTTTAGATAAAAAGGTGTGCCGATACAACCTTGTCTCTCGGCACACCCTTCTTTTCTATGATAATATATCTCTGTCGTTTTTACTCCTTGCGGTCGCCACGGTCGCGGCGCTCACGACGCTCGCGGCGTTCGCCACGCTCGGGGCGCTCCTGATAGCCTTCGGGTTTGGGCATCAGGACGCGGTGAGAGAGCTTGAACTTGCCCGTCTTGGGGTCGATGTCCAGCAGCTTCACTTCGATTTCGTCGCCCTCCTTGATGCCGGCCTCTTCCACCGTCTCCAGGCGCTTCCAGTCTATCTCGGAGATGTGCAGCAGGCCGTCCTTGCCCGGCAGGAACTCCACAAAGGCACCGTAAGGCATGATGCTGCGCACCTTGCCCTTGTACACCTCGCCCACCTCGGGCACGGCCACGATGGCCTTGATGAGGCGGATGGCATCGTCGATGCTCTGCTTGCAGGTGCCGGCAATCTCAATCTTGCCGATGTTGTCCACCTCCTCGATGGTGATGGTGGCACCGGTCTCTTCCTGCATACCCTGGATGATCTTTCCGCCCGGGCCGATGACGGCGCCGATGAACTCCTTGGGGATGGTCATCATCTCGATGCGCGGAGCGTGCGGCTTCAGGTCAGCGCGAGGCTCGGCCAGGCAGTCGGTCAGTTTGCCCAGGATGTACTCGCGGCCCTCCTTGGCCTGCAGCAAGGCCTTCTCCTGGATGGCGTAGGTCAGTCCGGCGCACTTGATGTCCATCTGGGTGGCGGTGATGCCGTTCTTCGTGCCGGTCACCTTGAAGTCGATGTCGCCCAGGTGGTCTTCGACACCCAGGATGGCGCTCAGCACCGCATACTTGTCCTCGCCGGGGTTCTTGATGAGGCCCATGGCGATACCTGATACGGGGTTGGCAATCTTCACGCCGGCATCCATCAGCGCCAGTGTGCCGGCACATACGGTAGCCATCGACGATGAGCCGTTCGACTCCAGGATGTCTGATACCACGCGCACTACATAGGGGTAGTCGGCGGGAATCTGGCCCTTCAGCGCACGCCATGCCAGGTGTCCGTGGCCAATCTCGCGACGGCCCACGCCACGCTGTGCCTTGGCTTCGCCCGTCGAGAACGGGGGGAAGTTGTAGTGCAGCAGGAAGCGCTCCTTGCCATGCACCAGCACGTCGTCGATGATCTTCTCGTCGAGCTTCGTACCTAGCGTGGCGGTCGAGAGCGACTGCGTCTCACCGCGGGTGAAGATGGCCGAGCCGTGGGGGCCGGGCAGGGTGCCTACCTCGCACCAGATGGGGCGTATCTCCGTGGTCTTGCGGCCATCCAGGCGCTTGCCCTCGTCGAGCACGCAGCGGCGCATGGCGTCGCGCTCCACGTCGTGGTAGTAGCGGTCTATCAGCGGAGCCTTCTCCTCCAGCTCCTCTTCGGTAAACTGGGCCTTGAACTCCTCGCAGATGGCGGCGAAGGCATCCTCGCGGGCGTGCTTGTCGCGGTTGCCCTCATGGGCAATGGCGTAAGCCTTGTCGTAGCAAGCCTCGCGCACAGCCTTGCGCAGCTCTTCGTCGTTCACCTCGTGGCAGTATTCGCGCTTCACGGTCGAGCCTACCTCTTCGGCCAGCTCCATCTGTGCCTTGCACATCGGCTTGATGGCCTCGTGGGCAGCCTTCAGGGCAGCCAGCAGGTCTTGCTCGCTGACCTCCTTCATCTCGCCCTCCACCATCATGATGTTCTCGTAGGTGGCACCTACCATCAGGTCCATATCGGCCTGTTCCAGCTGTTCGAAGGTGGGGTTGATGACAAACTCTCCGTTGATGCGGGCTACGCGGACCTCCGAGATGGGGCCGTTGAAGGGAATATCAGAAACAGCCAGCGCGGTGGAAGCGGCAAGTCCTGCCACCGCATCCGAGATGGAGGCACAGGCGGCAGCGGCACTCGGGGGCAGGAAAAAGAAGGACG
>CAMGAL010000106.1 GCA_946007445.1 uncultured Mediterranea sp. | reverse complement strand
CTCAGGCCTACACGTCGTCAGCTCTGCCCTGGTCGGCCGTCCGCCTAGCCACGTGCGAGAGCACGAGCCCGTTGTCGGTATTCTCCAGCACCAGACCGGCATAGTCCATGCCCATGACTACCAAGCCGGTACGTTCGCCTTTGTACTTGGCAATGGGCTTGAAAGTCAGCTTCATGGTCGCGGTAAAGTTGGGAGCAGGGGTCTTCTGCAGCAACAGGTTGGCCACATCCCAAAGGTTCTTGTAGTCGGCCGGTACAGGATAGGAGTAGAGGCGCACCAGGCTCTCGTTGCCGGCATAGTAGGCCCACTTCTCGTTGATATTGGCGTGCCACTGCCACTGGGGCGAGAGGGTATAACCATCAAACTCGTCGCTCTCCTGCGGATTGCAAGCGGGATAGGTCTTGCCCACATGAGGCTTCTTGTAGGTCAGGACAGGTTCGCCACAACCGTCGCCATCCTTGTCCACACCGATGACGGGCCAATCGTCTACCCAACGCATGGGCTGCAGGTGAACCAAGCGTCCGTATGCGCCTACATCCTGGAAGTGGAGGAACCAATCTTCACCACTGGGGGTATCGACCCAACCTCCCTGATGAGGGCCATTGACCGGTGAATTGCCTTGAGCCATGACCGTGCGCCACTCATAGGGACCATAGACATTCTTGGAGCGGAGCACCACTTGCCAGCCGGTAGGCACGCCGCCTGCGGGATGGAAGATGTAGTAATAGCCATTGTGCTTATAGAATTTGGGACCTTCACAGGTCTGATGGGCCTCGTGCCCATCGAAGATGATGCGCGACTGGGTAATGGCCCGGGTGGCCTCGCTATTGAGTTCACAGATAGCAATGACGCTCTTCAGCCCGGCACGGCTACCTGCGTAGGCATGAACCAGATAGACCTTGCCGTCCTCGTCCCACAAGGGACAAGTGTCAATGATGCCCTTACCTGCCTTGACCAGCACAGGCTCTGTCCAGGGGCCTTTGGGGTCTTTGGCTTTCACCATGAAAGCGCCCTGGTCGGGGTCGCCCCAGAAGATGTAGAACTCACCGTTGTGGTGACGGATGCTGGGTGCCCATACCCGATTGCCATGTTCGGGGCGTTCGGGAGTCTCTATGGGCGTCAAGGCGTAGGGCACAGCAGCGCCGATGAAGCTCCAGTTGACCAGGTCCTTCGAATGAAGAATCTGCAATCCGGGCAAGCAACCGAAGCTGGAGGAGGTGAGGTAGAAGTCATCTCCTACGCGACAGACATCGGGGTCGGAGTAGTCGGCATAGAGCACGGGGTTCTTGTACTTGCCGTTCCCCAAATCGGGCGACCATACTTCAGAGACATACGGGGTTTGCTGAGCCGTCAATGGCAATACTACCCACAGGCACAGCAGAGACATAAGATGTTTCATTCTCATTATCCAATAAATTAAATAATCAACATTCAATCAAGGAAACCACAGCTCTTCACGGATCGGGACGGAATCAATCAGACTCTATGTAAAAAATCGTATCATCCGTGTGAATCTGTGGTCTTAAATTTCACTTTCAATCTTCAAGGAAGAATCGTGACTTCTACCGGGTGTTCCAGCTCCTCTTTCCACTCACGCATGTAGGCAAACCACTTCTGGGGAGTGCCATAGCCGAAGGTCTCCTTGCAAGAGGTGAACATGGTGTAGTGGTGGAACTCCTTGCTGCCCGGCGCGGCGATGGTGTAGAGGAAGTTGTCCTTGTCCTTCACCTCCTGACGCACATACTTCTGCGGGATATAGGTGGCAATGCCCACGGTCTCCTTGGCATAGTGGATGGTGTCAGTCACCGGCCAATGGCGACCCCAGCTGCCCACGAGTCCTTGGTGGTCGGAGTCGGACACCGTCTCCGTACCCATGATATTCTGCACTCCCGTGGAAAAAATCTCTTCCCCCAGAGGTTCGTCGAATCGGGTCTCGATGCGCAGGTCGCGATGGCCGGCATAGAGGATGTAGCGATGGGTCATGGTCAGTTCGCGTCCCTGGTATTCCCAGCCCTTCACCTCCACCTCGGCAATGGTGCGGACAGGCCCATAGGCCAGCATCCGCTCCGTGCGGAAAGCCACCGGCATGATGTGGGTAGCCTCGCGGCCGTTCCAGCCCTTCACGGCACCGATGCCGCAGCTGTTGCCCACCATCAGCACGTCGTCGCCAAAGCCACGCGCCAGCTGGTCGGCATTGGGGTAGAAGCCACTCTCTTCCAGTTCAAGCCCCTTGTTGAACTTGCCGTAGGGGTCGATGGTCTGCTTCTCGTTGAAGTAGATCCGATAGCCCACCAGCTCCGACTCGAAGCTGGGGCCATGAGGTATCACCAGCCTAGAGGCATTGCAGGTGCCGGGCGCGGTGAGCGACTGGGCAGCCTGGTGGTTGTTTTTCTTGGCCTCGCGTATCTGGAACGAAGCATAGACACGAGCAGGATATTTCTTCTCGCTCCGCGCCGAGGAGAGGGTCACGGTCAGCTTCTTGCTGCTGCGGGCCGGCACGTCCAGCACGAAAGCCAGTTCGTCGGCCTTGAGGTCGCCGTCCAGGTCGTCCAATTGGGAGGGTATCTCCGTCTGACCATCCATCACCACAGCCGAGCGTACACGGAAGCCGGGTTTCAGGTCATCGAGCGGCAAGGCTACGGGAGCATCCTTGCGGTCGGTTTTCCAACGATTGCTGACGGTGATTGTCACTTGCGAAGTCTCGACAGCCTGTGCCTGTGCTTTCGCAGGAGCCACCATCCACAGAGCCATCATAAGGGGGAGCCATTTGCTTGTCATAGTTGTGTTGTTTTAGAGAATTTCTCGCAAAGATATATGAAATCTATGAAAACTAAAAGTTGAAAGCCGGAAAAAGGTCCGACTTTCAACTTGTACCCAATGATAAGCTCTAATCAGAGAGCGACAGGCTGAGCCTTTGAGGTCTCGTTGGTGAACACCTGACCGTTGACCTTCAGGTCGGTCGTGTTCTTAATCTGCAATTCGTCGCCCTTTGTCTCGATGCGTACATTCTCCAGCTCCACCTGCTTGGCCTGGCTGATGACGATGCCCGACTTGGCCTGACTGATGACCACATTCTTCACCGTCACGTTCTCGATGGGCATTTCAGGCAGTCCGTTGAAGAACATGGCACGTCCCGAACCCTTGCAGTTGACGTTGGAAATGTGGATGTTGCGGAAGGCAGGTGTCTCCTCGGTGACAGGAGGAATGGCAGCCTTCATGCGTCCGGCCAACTCCTCTTCTGTCTCCTCGCCGGCACCCTTGCCACCATAGAAGAGGTCGAAGAGCAGGGGCTCGTGGGGGATATCTATCATGTTGATGCGGTCGATGTAGATGCCTTCCACCACGCCGCCACGGCCGCGGGTGCTCTTGAAGCGCAGACCTACATCCGTGCCGAGGAAGGTGCAGTTGGCCACATAGACGTTCTTCACGCCACCTGACATCTCGCTACCTACCACGAAGCCGCCATGACCATGCAGCACGGTATTGTTCAGCACCACCACATTCTGGCAAGGTTCGCCACGGCGGCGGCCGTCCTCATCCTTACCCGACTTGATGCAGATGGCATCGTCGCCGGCATCAAAGATGCAATCGGCAATCAAGGCCTTGTTGCACGACTCCAGGTCGAGGGCATCGCCATTCTGCGAGTACCAGGGGTTGAACACCTTGACCCGATGGAGCGTGATGTTCTCACACGACAGGGGATGCAGGCACCAGCTGGGTGAGTTCTTGAACGTGGCATCCTGCAGCAGCACGCGCTTGCAACCTACCAGGTTGAGCAGTACCGGGCGCAGCCAGGGGCGGATTTCGTTCCACTCCTCATCGGTCTCTATGCCGGTAGGGTTGTTGAAGTCCTTGCACGCCTGGGCGGCCTTCATCGAGCCGGACGTCGGTTACCTGATGGATCACTTTTCGTCGACCACGCCACCCGAAGCCACCAGGCTACTCCATTGTCCCGGCGTGAGCTTGCCCTTCTTCACGGGGCGCCAGCTATCGCCCGAGCCATCGAAAGTGCCATGGCCCGTGATGGCAATGTTCTCCGCGCCGCGAGCCGAGATAGGCGACTGGCAACGGCGCGTATCGATGCCCTCAAACGAGGTCTTGATGATGGGATAATCGTTGAAATCGTCGCTGAACACCACCAGCGCATTCTTCTCTGTATGGAGATTGACGTTGCTCAGCAGCTCGATGGGACCTGTCAGCCACAGCCCTTCGGGGATGACCACCTGGCCTCCGCCTTTGGCATTGACCTGCTTGATGGCCTCGTTGATAGCTTGCGTATTGAGCGTTACTCCGTCGCCTTTGGCACCGAAGTCTACAATGCTGACACTATAGTCGGGGAAAGTGGGTTGCTCCACAGGAGCCATCTGAAAAGGCAGGTTCGTGAAGTACTCCTTGAAATCGGTGTCGGTGTCCAGCTCCACATTCACGCGGCAAGCGGTCAGTAGCGGCAAGGCCAGCAGCATGGCGCACCCAAGTTTTTTGGTCAATGTATTCATTATATTAAATTTAAATAGTTAATACTCTTTGTTTGATTATCCTTCCGCCGGACGGCTCTCACGAGTGGTCCGGCAGAGAGATAATACATGTTTCAGTTAACCTAATTCTAACCTTAAATAAATATTATGAAAAAAACCTCTTAATTACCGAGTGCAAAAATAGTGCGGACTTCCCAAACGAATGTGCATTATTCATCAGAAATGGTGGATTTTTTGTGCTTTGTACGGTTTTCCATGCTTTCTACCCCGATATTCGGCAGATTTGCACTATCTTTGCGCTCGAAATCAATATCAATAGGTATGAGTTACAATTTGTTGAAAGGAAAAAGAGGCATTATCTTCGGTGCTCTGAACGAGCAGTCCATTGCCTGGAAAGTAGCAGAAAAAGCAGTAGAAGAGGGAGCGGTCATCACCCTCTCCAACACGCCCGTGGCCGTGCGCATGGGTGAAGTGTCGGCCCTGGCCGAGAAACTTCATTGCGAAGTCATCGCCGCCGATGCCACCAGTGTGGAAGACCTGGAGAATGTGTTCCGCCGCAGCATGGAGGTCTTGGGCGGACAGGTGGATTTTGTACTCCACTCCATCGGTATGTCGCCCAACGTACGCAAGAAGCGCACCTACGATGACCTCGACTACGATATGCTCTCCAAGACGCTGGACATCTCGGCAGTCTCATTCCACAAGATGATACAGGCCGCCAAGAAGATGAACGCCATTGCCGACTACGGCTCCATCCTGGCTCTGAGTTATGTGGCTGCCCAGCGCACCTTCTACGGCTACAACGACATGGCTGATGCCAAGGCTCTGCTCGAGTCCATCGCCCGCAGCTTCGGCTACATCTACGGCCGCGAACACCACGTCCGCGTCAATACCATCTCCCAGTCGCCTACCATGACCACCGCCGGATCGGGCGTGAAGGGCATGGACAAGCTCTTCGACTTCGCCAACCGCATGTCGCCTCTGGGCAATGCCTCGGCCGACGAGTGTGCCGACTACTGCATCGTGATGTTCTCCGACCTCACCCGCAAGGTCACCATGCAGAACCTCTATCACGACGGCGGTTTCTCCAGCGTCGGCATGAGCCTTCGCGCCATGGCCACCTACGAGAAGGGTCTCGACGAATACAAGGATGCCAACGGCAACATCATCTACGGATAAATGCAAGCGGCACTATATCTGATACCGGTTACCCTGGGCGATACTCCCATCGCCCAGGTACTGCCTTCCTATAATAAGGAGGTCATCAGTGGCATCCGCCACTTCATCGTCGAGGAGGTGCGCACCGCCCGCCGTTTCCTCCGAGCCACAGACCCCACCTTCCCCATCGACGACTGCACCTTCTATCCCCTGAACAAGCACACCCAGCCCGAAGCCATCTCCGGCTACCTTCGCCCCCTGGAGCAAGGACAACCCATGGGTGTCATCTCCGAAGCCGGATGCCCCGCCGTAGCCGACCCCGGCGCCGACGTCGTGGCCATCGCCCAGCGCAAGGCACTGCAGGTCGTCCCTCTCGTAGGCCCCTCCTCCATCATCCTCTCCGTCATGGCCTCCGGCTTCAACGGCCAGAGTTTTGCCTTCAACGGCTACCTGCCCATCGAATCGGCCGACCGCATCAAGCGTCTGAAGCTGCTCGAGCAGCGCATCTACACCGAACAGCAGACCCAAATCTTCATCGAGACCCCCTATCGCAACCACAAGTTGCTGGCCGACATCCTCCAGAACTGCCGTCCGCAGACGCGCCTCTGCATTGCCGCCCACATCACCTGTCCCGACCAGTACATCCGTACCCGCACCATCCAAGAGTGGCAAGGCCACACCCCCGACCTCTCCAAGATACCCTGCATCTTCCTACTCTATAAATAAAGGAGGAATGTGACGAATCTCTTCTGTAGGAAGAAATTCGGGAAATCAATGGTCAATCAGCAAGGAATCACTATCTTTGTACGCAAATCAAGAAAGGACGCAGCTATGAAGTACCCCATTGGAATACAGAGTTTTGACCGGATTCGTCAGGAAGGCTATGTCTATGTGGATAAGACAGCTTTGATTTATGACCTTGTCTGCAACGGAACAATCTACTTCCTGAGCCGCCCGCGTCGGTTCGGCAAGAGCCTGCTTATCTCCACCCTGAAGCACTACTTCTTGGGTCACAAGGAGCTGTTCGAAGGACTGGCCATCGAGGCGCTGGAGAAGGAGTGGAAAACCTATCCCGTGTTCCACATGGATTTCAATGGAGGCAACTTCACGAAGGCGGGTGCGTTGAGGGAACACATCTGCCACTACCTCTCTGTTTGGGAGCAGGAGTATGGTATGACAGGTAAGGAGCAAGACTTGGGGCTGCGCTTTACCCTGTTGCTTCAAGAGGCTCACCGACAGACAGGCCGGCGTGCCGTGGTGCTGATTGACGAGTACGACAAGCCTATACTCGATGTGCTCGACACCGAGACCTCTTTTGAAGATGAGTGGGGCAACCTCATCCGCCTGGAGGACGAGCACCGCAACATCTTGAAAGGCTTCTACAGCACCTTCAAGGCCGCTGATGCCGATCTGCGCTTCGTCATGCTGACGGGTGTGACCAAATCCTCGCAACAAAGAGAACTCAGTGATTTCAACCAACATCAAGACATCAGCCTGGACGAGCGTTACGAAGCGCTTTGTGGCATCACGCAGGAGGAACTGGAGGAGGTGTTTGCCGAGCCTATCCGGCAGATGGCTGAGGAGTTTAAGGTAGAAGTCGATGAGATGAAGCGGATGCTGAAGCTCCAGTACGACGGCTACCACTTCAGCCCTGCCATGTTGGACATCT
>CAMGAL010000105.1 GCA_946007445.1 uncultured Mediterranea sp. | reverse complement strand
GCTCACAGAGCGTGTGGTCGCGGCCTCCCATGCGGTACATGTTGGCACTTGGGCCACCCAGGTCGCTCAGATAGCCCTTGAAGTCGGGTAGCTCCATGATGGCTTTCACCTCGCGCAGGATACTCTCCTTGCTGCGGCTCATGATGAATTTTCCCTGGTGGGCCGAGATGGTGCAGAAGGCGCAACCGCCAAAGCAGCCGCGGTGGATGTTGACCGAGAACTTAATCATGTCGTAGGCCGGGATGCGCTTGTCCTTGTACTTGGGATGGGGCAGGCGCGTGTAGGGCAGGTCGAACGAGTGGTCGAGCTCTGCCTCCGTCAAGGGGGGATAGGGGGGATTGACGACCACGGTCTGTGCTCCTACCCGTTGCAGGATGCGCTGGGCATGGATTTTGTTGCTCTCCTCCTCGATGTGGCGGAAATTGGCTGCCTCTTTCTTCTTGTCGGCCAGGCACTCTTCGTGTGAGTAGAGCAGGATGTCGTCAGCCTCGGGGGCCACAGCTGTGGAGCGGAGTGAGGCGGTTTGTGGTATCTGCAGCGCATGGAGTGGGGTGCCCTGGGGGTGCTCCCTTAGGCGGCGTACCAGCTCCACGATGGGCTTCTCGCCCATGCCGTAGATCAACAGGTCGGCCCCGCTCTCCACCAAGATGGAGGGGCGCACGCGATCCTGCCAGTAGTCGTAGTGAGTCAGCCGGCGCATGCTGGCCTCTATGCCGCCCAGCACGACGGGCACCTGGGGGAAGAGGCGCTTCAGAATCTGGGTATAGACAATCGAGGGGTACTCAGGCCGCATGTCGGGGCGTGCATCGGGCGTATAGGCATCGTCGCTCCGCAGCCGCTTGTTGGCTGTGTATTTATTGACCATGCTGTCCATACAGCCGGCACTCACGCCGAAGAAGAGGCGTGGAGTCCCCAGCTTCTTGAAGTCGCGCAGGTCGTCGCGCCAGTTGGGCTGAGGCACAATAGCCACTTTCAGCCCCTCAGCCTCGAGGATGCGGCCGATGACTGCCGCCCCGAATGAGGGGTGATCTACGTAGGCAGCGCCGCTGAACAGGATGACATCGAGGGTATCCCATCCGCGCAACTCCACCTCTTTCTTGGTCGTGGGCAGCCAGTCGGTCAGTTGGTATGCTCTCATCTGCTTATTTGGTGAATTGCAGCCGCATCTTGTCGCGGTCGTAAATCTCGCGAAAGCCCATGCCCTGCTCGGCCAGAAACTCCTTCAGGTCGGCAAAAACCTGCTCCTGGTTGGTCACAATCTCCAGCGTTTCACCCTGCTGGGCTTCGCAGATGGCCTTGACAGCCGGTATCAACGGGCTGTAGGGCAACGGGGTACAGGTATCTATGCTCTTCATCGCTATCCTGGGGTTGATAGGGGTGGTCAGTAGATTATTCCGTTTCAGCCGCCTCTTCTACCGGTTGGTTGAGCCATTGCAGGTAGAGGATGATGAGCTGATTAAGGCCAAACGCCTTCATGTTGCTATGATAAATCACGTCGATGCAGAGGTCGAGCAGATCTTTGCAGTTGCCCTCTTGCGAGGCAATCAGGTCGCGGATGTTGAGGCGCAACTTCTCCAGCACGCTCTCGTCCACGATGCCGTTGCTGTCTATCAGGTGACGGAACAGTCCATATTTTTCGATCGTGGCCAGGTTCTCTTCTGACACGTTGATTGAGCGGGTACCGCTCTGGTTGGTTTGAATCGTAAACATCGTTCGAATGGTTTTAAAGTTCGACATCAGAATGCGGAGGCAAAGATAGGTTTTTCTCTGCATATCCACACCATATCCGGGGCGATTTATTTGCTTTTCGAGGTCAAGAAGTGCAAAATGGAGGCCATCCATTGCTGGCGCACGCTCTCGTCGGTCACGCTCTCTAGGGGGAAGCCCATGACGAAGGTGCGATATTCTGCCCCTCGATAGGCTACTGCGGCCGGGGTGCCGTCGGCGTAGGTCATGGCAGCAAAACTTTCGGGCGTGACTTTCAGTCGATCGGTCGAGGGGAGGGGGTAGCAGGTCTCGTTGGGGAGGCGTTGCATGAGGCCCTCCAGGCCCATGCCGTTCCCGCGGTAGTACGGCTGAGTGGTGGTGGCTGCTCCGCTGTAGCCACACTTCAATACCTGGCTCAGAAAGTGGCGGTTGCTCTCGCTCTGCTGCATGTCGCTGGCTACGTAGGCGCCGCTCACCAGCAGGCGTCCGCCGATGGTCAGGTAGGAGGAGAGGGCGCGTTGCATGGGCGAGCTGAAGGTCTTGTAGTAGCGGTGAATCGAGACGCCTCCGTCTTGTTTCTCCAGCCCGAGGAGGTAGTCCACCACGTCGTAGGCGTAGAGGGGCACAAGGTTCTCTTCTACCGCCTCGTCGCTACACGAGGTGAAACTGTAGCCTGCCGTGGCCTGGATGGCCTTGCCGTGGATGAAGGGGTAGTCGAAACTGTTGCCTGCCATCTGCACTCCCTCCAGGGTGTTGTCGCTCTCGCCCAGCTGTTTGCCTGCCAGCCGGCGGTCGAACACCTGCTGATAGCCGCAGAGCGAGATATCCTTGAGGTAGGGCACTCCCGGGTCCTGCGCCAGGTCGAAGCCGGCCTGCTGCGCGTTGTTGATTATGGCGGGACCACTCAGACGGTCAAATCCGTTGATGATGAGCACCCGTTGCTTCTCCTTCTGCTTGCTTTTGTAGGCGCTCAAAATTTCAGAGGGGAAACTCTCGCCACCGCGGTTCACGGCAGTTACCTTGAAGCTATAGACCACTCCTGGCTTGGCCTTGAGACTGTAGGAGGTGCCCTTTACGCGCACGCCGTTGTCAAATCCTCCGCGCCCTATGCGGGTATAGACGATGTATTCATCGGCTGTGGCGGTAGGCTCCAGCGGGTCGGTCTGTGGGCGCCAGGTCAGCTCGAAGCTGTTTTTCTTCTTGCCAAAGTGGATGGCAAAGTGGGTCACGGGGAGGGGTTGCACCACGTAATCCGTGTGGTGCTGGGTGGCGAGGAAGCGCAGGATGCCTTTGTAGAGCGCACGCCCCACGGTAAACTTGAACACGGGGTCGTGGCCCCACACCATGTCGGCAAAGTTCTGATGCGAGAGGAGCTCGATGATGCACGAGGCCACAGCGGGTAGGCGTGTCTCGCTGTAGTTGCGGTCCCACAGGCTGCGGCGGTTCCAGCCGTTGCCCATGGCGGCCTGTATGTCGCGGTTGAGCTGACTCATCAGCAGGTCGGCCAGGTCGCGCGAGGCCAGGCGGCTCGACCCGGCACTCAGCACTCCCTCGTTGAAGCGCGTGGTGTAGATGCCCAGGGTACCTACCCGCTGGTCGTCGTCGTGGTAGCCGGCGTCGCTATGGAGGGCCAGGTTGAGCTCAAACGGTACGCCGAGCCCCTCAGCCCGGGGGTTGTAAGCCGATCCGCCGTTGAGGTAGTTAAGCGTGCGCGAGCGGCTGTTGATGTCGTCGTTGTAGTCGTTGCCGCTTTGGTAGCCGTTATAGACCTCTTGGGGCATGCCGTTCCAGAGGGCTTCGTAGCGTGCTCCCTCCAGGTAGCGGGGCAATCCGCTCACCTTCCCCTCGCGGGCCACGTTGCCCATGCCGCCGCCAAAGCGTACGGCGTCGGCGGTCACCACGCCCTGTGTCGCACTCTCGTTGCTGAGGGTCACCATGCCGTAGTCGTTGCGTCCCTGGTCAAAGCGGAAGGTGCCCAGATAGACCCAGGTGCCGCCGCCCATCTGCTGGTTGACGCGGAATTCAGTCACTCCACCACTATGGAATACGCTGTACTTGGCATCGGGTACGCTCTCGGGCAGACTCTGGTAGCTCACATAGACGGCGTACTCGCCCGTGGCGGGGATGTCGGGAATCCACTCGGCAAAGGCACGCTCGGGTTTGCGCTCCGTGGCAATCATCCGGGCCGTTCCGTCGGTAAAGGGGTGCTCGTTGTCGCGGTAGATGGCTTGCCGTTGTGCAAAGCCCTTTTCAGGGGTCGTCTGCCACTTGGCCTTGCGGCTTGACACCTCCAGGTAGCGCGAGCTGCCCGGCGTGTCGTTGTCCACAATCACTTCGTGGCGTTGTGTGTCGCGTTCGCGTGGGGTATAGACCACCGCCCCGGCCTGCTCCAACATGGGGATGAGGTAGGGAAGAATGAACGACTGCGTGAACAGGTCCTCGGTGGTACAGAAGAGGCGTGGCCGTTGCCAGCCCCACTCTCCTTCGCGGTTCACGAAGTAACGGCCATGGCTTTGCCAGAGGGAAATGTGGCGGCCGGCCAGTCCCTTGCTGATGCGGTAGGGCGTAGAGGTGCAGCTCACCCAGGGGGCCGCATGCCGCTCCTTGATGCCGGTATAAAGGCGTGCCTTCTCCTCTTCCTTGCGCTTGGAACGGTAGTAGTTGGGCACCAGCGCTTCGATGGCGTAGCCGCCGGTTCGGATGGAGAGGTTGAAGTAGTTCACAGGGCCTGGAAGCAACCTGCGAATCTCATCATAAATCTGCTTCACCTTTTCGGGTCGGAAGGGTTGATAACCAAAGGCGTCGTTGGCATAGATGATCAGGGTGCGGCGATTAAAGTCGATGGTACTACTGTCGAGCTGGCATCGGTTGATCTCCGCATCGGTGGTGGTGTAAGTGGCGAAGTAGTCCGTGAGCCGTTGGCTTACGGTTTGCTCCACCGTCTGTGCCAGGGCAGCCTGTGTGCAGGTAGCGAGCAGGAGTAGGGTGAGGGGGAGTATCTTCATTTTTTAGTGTTTAGTGATGAGTGTTTAGTGATGAGTGTATTCGCCTTCTGGCTAATCATGCGCTGTACATCTTGTCCTCTCTGTGGTCCATGGGCGAAAAATCGCCCTGAAACACGTCATGATTTATATCATCTGTGTTTCAGGGCGTTGGATTATGGATGGGGGATGCCACTCTCTTTAGGGCCAGCTGTTCTGGAACCTGCTTTGCGGAGGGCATTCACTCCTTACAGGGGCTTGTACTCTACAAAGGCCTCCATGGCTTCGTATGAGGCCAGGCCCAACTTGTCGTAGAGTGAGGCGGTACCGCGGTTGAGGTATTCGCTGCGTAGCCAGAAGAGGCGGTCGTCGTTGCACAAGAAGGGTGCGCTCTCCATCTGGCTTTGATGTTTGAGGATGGAGTTGCGCTTGGCTCTCAGCTCTTCAGGGCTGATGGGTACAGCCATCTCGATGTTCTCAATTTCCCATTCAGCCCAGGCTCCGCGGTACATCCAGATGCGGCAATCTTTCAGCCATTCTGCTCCGGCCTCTTTCTCCAGGTCGATGGCGGCAAAGACAGCGTCTGTGCAGACACGGTGTGTACCGTGGGGGTCGGCCAGGTCGCCAGCCACGAAGATCTGGTGCGGTGCTACTTGGCGCAGCAGGTTGCGTACAATCTCCACGTCGGCTTCGCTGATGGGGTTCTTCTGAATCTTGCCTGTCTCGTAGAAGGGAAGGTCGAGGAAGTGGCAATGATCCAGGGGAATGTTGTTGTAGGTGCAGGCAGTACGGGCCTCGCCACGGCGTATCAATCCCTTGATGGTCAGGATGTCGCGCGTATCCATGTCGCCATCCTTCTTCTGGGCCAGGAACTTGCGGATTTCGGCATATTTCTCGTTGATGACCTGGTCGGCGCTCTGGTTGAAGAGCTGGTTGAAGCCGTTGATGAAGTGGAGGAAGCGAACAACCTCTTCATCGCCCACGGCGATGTTACCGCTCGTCTGGTAGGCCACGTGGACATCGTGCTTCTGCTCCACCAGTCGGCGGATGGTGCCGCCCATGGAGATGACGTCGTCGTCGGGGTGGGGCGAGAAGACCACTACGCGCTTGGGATAGGGGTTGGCCCGTTCCGGACGGTAGGTATCATCCGCATTCGGCTTCCCGCCTGGCCATCCCGTGATGGTGTGCTGCAGGTCGTTGAAAATCTTGATGTTGGCGTTGTATGCTGAACCAAAGAGGGCCAGCAGTTCACTCAGGCCGTTTTCGTTGTAGTCCTTGTTGGTCAGCTTGAGGATGGGCTTGCCAGTCAGCTGGCAGAGCCACACGATTGCGCGGCGAATGAGCTTGTCGTTCCACTCGCACGAGGTGACGAGCCAGGGGCGCTGGATGCGCGTCAGGTTGCTGGCTGCGCTCAGGTCGATAGCGATGTGGGCGTTGTTGTGGGTCTGCAGGAACGAGGCGGGGATAGTGTCTGTGATGTTGCCCTCCACGCAGGCCTTGATCATCTGTGCCTTCTCCTCACCCCAGGCCAGCAGATAGACCTTGCGGGCGTTGAGGATGGTCTGTACACCCATCGTGATGGAGCTGACAGGGGTATTGTCGATGGAGCCAAAAATCTTGGCCGCATCGTTGCGCGAGGCGTTGTCGAGCAGGATAAGTCGTGTGGTGGAGTTGATGCGCGAACCCGGTTCGTTGAAGCCGATGTTGCCCACACGTCCGATGCCCAGGATGGCCATGTCGATGCCTCCGTAGCTCTCGATGCGTTGTTCGTAGAGGCGGCAGTATTCAAAGATGGCGTCTTTGGCGATGGTGCTGTCGGGGCTGAAGATATTCTGCCGGTCGATATCCACATGGTCGAGCAGCATTTCGCGCAGCTGGTTGAGGTTGCTGTTTACGGCGTCGGCCGTCAAGGGGTAGTATTCATAGAGGTTGAATACGATGACGTTGCGGAAGCTCAGTCCCTCCTCCTGGTGCATGCGTACGAGCTGGGCATAGACGCTGCGGGGCGATGCTCCTCCGGCCAGGGCCAGTACGCAGAAGCGTCCGGCCTTCTGCTTGTCGCGGATGAGCTGGGCAATGTCGAGTGCAATTTGTCCGGCACCCTCCTCGGCCGACTCATAAATCTCGGTAGGCACCTTTTCCAGTCGGGTCAGCACCGAGCGCTCAAAGGCGTTTTCGGGGCGGTAATAGCGGGTTGAAACCCTATTGAGTGTAATTTGTGAGCTAAGATTTGTTCTCATATTCCGTTGTTGTTTTTAGTTATTAGCCAATTTGTCCACGACCAGTTTGCCCATAGCCCATACGGCGCGTACGTTGAGTTCTTCGTCCATGACGAGGATGTCGGCATCCTTATCCTTCTGGAGCGAGCCTTTGCGGTCGCTTACGCCCATGATGCGTGCGGGCGTTTCGCTGGCCATGCGTACCGCGTCGGCCAGAGGAATTTCGGCCTTCTGCACCATGGTGCGGATCAGACGGTCCATGGTGGCTACACTACCGGCCAGCGCCGAGCGGTCGGCCAGCTTGCAGACACCATCTTCGATGATGACGCGTGGGTCGAAGGCCTCCTTGCTGTCGCTGGCTGCGCAGGCCAGGGCGTCGGGACTCAGGCAGGTGCGCTCTCCGCCC
>CAMGAL010000104.1 GCA_946007445.1 uncultured Mediterranea sp. | reverse complement strand
TTGATGCCGCTGCCCATGGTCAGACCGCCCCAGGATCCGCACCTCGACCTGGCGCCCCCCCACTGCTAGGGCCGCATCTCCGTCAGCTTCTACCGCCTTGCCTACGTCTGCAAGGCACTGGGCATCAAGTTCAACATCGCCATGCTCTATCTGGCTGACGAAATGCTGAAAAACCGTCACAAGACATTCACCGTCACGATTGGGAAGCCTATCCCCTGGCAGGCCTTCGACAAGTCGAAGACTCCGATGGAATGGGCACAGTACGTGAAGGACATCGTATATAAGTTATAGAACCAATTATCAAGACCTCATAGAAATAGAGTAATTTATATGGAAGAAATCATTGCACCGGTCAGCAAAGAGCTGCTCAAGGCGGAACTGACTGAAGAGAAACGCCTGCGAATGACCAACAAGAGCCATAACAAGATATACATCATCACTGCGCAAGATTCTCCCAACACCATGCGCGAGATAGGCCGCCTGCGCGAGATAGCCTTCCGTGCAGCGGGGGGCGGCACGGGACTCTCGATGGACATCGACGAGTATGACACCATGGAGAACCCCTACAAGCAGCTCATCGTATGGAATCCGGAGGCTGAAGAGATACTGGGCGGCTACCGCTACATACTGGGCACGGACGTGCGTTTCGACGAGCATGGCGCCCCCATCCTGGCTACGGCCCACATGTTCAACTTCTCCGAGCAGTTCCTGCGCGACTACCTGCCCACCACCATCGAGCTGGGCCGCTCGTTCGTCACGCTGGAGTATCAGTCCACACGTGCCGGCAGCAAAGGCCTCTTCGCACTCGACAACCTGTGGGACGGACTGGGTGCCCTGACCGTGGTGATGCCCAACGTGAAGTACTTCTTCGGCAAGGTGACCATGTACCCCAGCTACATCCGCAAGGGACGCGACATGATACTCTATTTCCTGCGCAAGCACTTTGCCGACAAGGAGGGCCTCATCACGCCGATGAAGCCACTCACGCTGGAGAGCGACGAGCAAGAGCTGGAACGACTCTTCTGCAAGGAGACCTTCAAGGAGGACTACAAGATACTCAACAGCGAAATCCGCAAGCTGGGCTACAACATTCCCCCGCTGGTAAATGCCTACATGGGTCTGAGCCCCACGATGCGCATGTTTGGCACGGCCATCAACTACGGATTCGGCGATGTGGAGGAGACGGGCATCCTGATCAATGTGGACGAGATTCTGGCCGAAAAGCGGATCCGCCACATCCAGTCGTTCATCGAGAACGAGCCCGAGGCCCTGAACATCACCTCGGGAGCCAACAAGATATTCTTTCCCATTCAGAAATAAGGCCCTTTGTCCGGCTATCTCTTGACAAGGGAAGAGAGTTTCGACAGCCACCCACTCATCTCGTGGGTGGCTGTCGCTCTATGTACGGGGTTGAAGAGCGAGACGTTCTCCTGCGGATCGCCCTTCTGGTCGGGATAGAGCAACAGGACACTGTTGTTGTTGAAGTACTTCGATATCTGCATGGGGAGCCGCTCGAACGAGGGCGCATAGGAGATGAATCCCTGGCGGGCACTGACGATGACCAGCAGGTGGTCGTAGTTCACCTCACCGGTGAGCAGCAGCAGGTCGTCCCAGTCGTCGAGGTCGGAGTACTCGGCCCGCACGTTCTCGTGCAGCTGGGCAATGTAGTCGCTGATGTAGCGCCTCGTCTCGGCAGGCGCGTGAAAGTGCATCCGGCAGCCCAGTTGCTCGCCGATACGGCAGAGGTGCTCCAGCCATTTGTAGAAGCCCACCTCATACTCCGCCTTGGGCGGTACGGCCACGATGACCTTGCGCCAGGTGCCGGGAGGCATGAGGCAGCGGGCCACCATCACCTCGCGGTAGGTGCCCTTCAGCAGGTTCTCCACGATGAGACCGAAGAAGGAGTCGGCAATGTTGGCCTTGTGGTGCAGACCGATGACCACCTCGCCCACGTCATACTCCTTCACGGTGTGGACGATGCCCGAAGCGATGTTGTTGCTCACGCGGCTCACGGTCAGCATCCGTATGTCGGCCGCCGCCGCTATCTTCTCGGCCTGAGCCAGATTCTGCTTGCCCTGCGCCAGCCGTTTCTCCCCCTTCTCGTCGTCATAGGCCACGCTGAGCCCCATCATACTGTCGGGGATGTGGGGATTGCGTATCATCATGGCCAGCTGCGTCAGCACCTCCACGGTGGCGGGATTGGAGTAGGTGATGAGGCATCGGCCGTGGCTGCTGCCTCGGTTCTCGTCAGGCGAGGCGTCACTCATGGCAATGTCACGGGCGGCCTGTTCGGTGGCCAGCGAACTGATGATGCACGACAAGAGGATGACCATCACCGTGCCATTGAGCACGGCGTCGCTCATCAGGTACTGCCCCGGCGCTATCTCCATCTTGGTGCCTATCATCACCATAGCCAGTGCGCCGGCTGCATGGGCATTGGTCAGGCCGAACATCATGCGGCGCGAGTCGGCACTCATGCCAAACAGTTTCTGCATCAGGAAGGCGGGCACCCACTTGCTGACCGTGGCCGTGAGCACCATGACCAGCATCAGCCAGAGCGAGTCGCTACCCTCGGCCAGCACGCGTATGTTGATAATCATGCCCACACCTATCAGGAAGTAGGGGATGAAGAGGGCGTTGCCTACAAACTCGATGCGGTTCATCAGCGGAGAGACCTTGGGAATCAACCGGTTGATGACCAAGCCCGTCAAGAAGGCACCAAGCAACCCCTCCAGTCCGGCCAGTTCGGCCAGCGCGGCACTGAGGAAGACCAAGGCCAACACGAAGATGTACTGCATGACGTTGTCGTTGTAGCGACGGAAGAACCAGCGTCCCAGCCGGGGGAAGGCGTAGATGATGGTACCGACATAGAGCAGGAACTTGGCGCAAAAGCCGACCCAGAACCAGCCATCGGAACCTGCGTCGTGGGCCCCTACAATGCCGGCCAGGATGAGCAGGGCAGTGAAGACGGCAAAGGCCGTGGCTACGATGGAGAGCACCACGCTGACATCCTTCTCCACGCCGTAGCGCCCCACGATGGGGTAGGACACCAGCGTGTGGGAGGAGATGATGCAGGCCAGCAGGATGGAGGTGAGCAGAGGCAGGTGCAGCACATAGAGGCCGATGCTCCACCCCATGAGGAAGGGTATGGAGAAGGTGAGCTGCCCGATGAGGATCCCTCGCCGCCGATGCCGGGCGAAGTTGGGCAGATCCAGCTCCAGTCCGGCCATTAACATGTAGTAGTAGATGCCCACCTTGCCAAACAGCTCGAAGCTGCTGTCGCGCTCCAGCATGTTGAGTCCGTAGGGACCTACGATGAGTCCGGCCAGTATCAAGCCGATGATGTGGGGAATGTGAAGGCGGCTCATGAGGAGCGGCGCAAACAGAATGATGGCCAACACCAGGAAGAAAATCCAGGTAGGATCGCTGACGGGAAGATGCACATTGAGGCCAAACCACTCCATAAAAGATACAGTTTTCATCGGTTTCGGCTGCAAAATAACAAAAAAGATTTCAATTATTGGGGTCATTTCTGGCAAATTGCATAAATTTGCGCCCAATTTACAAACCACTTAAAGAATTAGAAAAATGAAAGTAGCAATTGTTGGAGCAAGCGGAGCCGTGGGACAAGAGTTCCTGCGTGTGCTCGATGAACGAAATTTTCCGCTGGATGAATTGGTGTTGTTCGGCTCAAAGCGTAGCGCCGGTACCAAATATACCTTCCGTGGCAAGGAAATCGAGGTCAAACTCCTGCAGCACAACGATGACTTCAAAGGAGTGGATATTGCCTTCACCTCCGCAGGAGCAGGCACTTCCAAGGAGTTTGCCGACACCATCACCAAGTATGGTGCCGTGATGATTGACAACTCCAGTGCCTTCCGCATGGATGAGGATGTACCTTTGGTGGTGCCCGAGGTCAATGCAGCCGATGCCAAGCAGCGTCCGCGCGGCATTATCGCCAACCCCAACTGCACCACGATTCAGATGGTGGTGGCTCTGAAGGCCATCGAGCAGCTGTCGCACATCAAGCGCGTACACGTCTCTACCTATCAGGCTGCCAGTGGTGCCGGAGCGGCTGCCATGGCCGAGCTCTACGAGCAGTATCGCCAGGTGCTGGCCAACGAGCCCGTCACCGTAGAGAAGTTTGCCTACCAGCTGGCTTTCAACGTCATCCCGCAGATTGACGTCTTCACCGACAACGGCTATACGAAGGAGGAGATGAAGATGTACAACGAGACGCGCAAGATCATGCACTCCGACGTGCAGGTCAGCGCCATGTGCGTCCGTGTGCCTGCCCTCCGCTCGCACTCTGAGAGCATCTGGGTGGAGACCGAGCGTCCCGTCACCGTGGAAGAGGCCCGCAATGCCTTTGCCGCCGGTCAAGGCCTGGTGCTGATGGACAACCCCGAGAAGAAGGAGTACCCCATGCCTCTCTTCCTGGCCGGCAAAGACCCCGTCTATGTGGGTCGCATCCGCAAAGATCTGGCCAACGAGAATGGCTTGACCTTCTGGATTGTGGGCGACCAGATTAAGAAAGGCGCTGCCCTCAATGCCGTGCAGATTGCCGAATACCTCATTCAGGAGAAGGCGCTCTGAGGCGCCTCTCCGAATCCCGATAGGGGGTTGCCCCATATCCACCTATAACGAAACTTGTGAGGGTGTGTCAAGAATCATTTGACACACCCTCATTATTCTATGACTAACTCCTCAGAAAGCATCAATACAGATGCAGCTCGAAGTCCATCTTGTCGGAAAGTGAGAAGTCCGATGCGAAGTCGTAGAGGGTCAGGCTGCGAATCTTGTAGAAGTTCTCCCAATAGGTCTTGAGGGCGGCGAGGTAGTTGCGCTGGGCGCTCTGCTGGCGGCTCAAGGCAATGGAGAGGCTGTTGACGTCGGCTTTGCCCGCCAAGAAGCGCTGCTTGGTCTGGTCGTAGGCCATGATGGCCAGGTCGAGCGCCTCTTCGGCGCTGGTAATGATGTCTTGCTGCACATTGAAGTCGCTGACGCTCATCACCACTTCCTCCTCCACCTCCTGCTCCTGCTGGCGGGCAGAGATGCGGGTGACGTTCAGCTGGTTGCGAGCCATGTTGTAGCGCCCCTTGCGCACACCCCAGTCCACCAAGGGGATGGAGATCGACATAGACACCAACTGCTGCTGCAGGGGGTGCTTGTAGACCTTGCCGAAGCTCTCGGCCACCTGGTTGTAACCCACACTGGCATTCACGCTGGCATTGAAGGCGGCTTCGCGCTTGGTCTTGTCAACGGTCTGCTCGGCTTCGAGGATGGACTGCTTCTGCTCCAGATAGGTGGGGTTGTTTCCCTTGGCCTGCGTCAAGGCCTTCTCCAAAGGGATCTCTATGTCAGCCGGCCGGCTGGGGATGTCCAGCACCAGCTCCGTGTCCTTGTCCAGGTTGAGGAACGACACGAGCGAGAACATGGCCCGCTTCAGGGCGATGGTGGCGTTCTGCAGCGAGTTTCGCGAGTTCACCTTGTCCAACTCCAGCACCATGAGGTCGCTCTGCGTGATGGAGGCTATCTTCTTGCGCTTCAAACCTATCTGATAGAGGGTGTCGCTCGAGGCCACGTCCGCCTCAGCCATGCGGAGGTCGTTTTGGGCAATGGCGAGGTTGAAGAAGAGTTGCACCACTCGTCCGGCTATCAGCTCGCGGTTGTAGAGGAACTCCTTCTTCACCTTCTCATACTTGAGCGGTTCGATGCGCCGCTGCCAGCGGAAGGGGTTGTAGCCCAGCAGTTCCTGTTGGTAGCCGATACGCAGGGGGACGCTGGAGTATTGGGTGTACTTGGTGGCACCGAAGTTGCGCATATACTCCAGCGACGACTGGATGTAGAAGGTACCACCCGTCCAGTCGAGGTTCTGCTTGATGTTGAGTTCGCCGGCTGCGCGGAACATCTGCTGCTCGCGGTAGACGTCCATATCATTCTCCGAGTCGTAGCGCTCCACGATGTAGCGGTAGTACTCGGCCGGGGTGAGTTCGAGGCTGATACTGGGCAAACGATCCGCCCGATAGGCGCGGTACTCCCAATAGCCGGAGAGGAAGAGGTTCTGACATCGGAATGCCTCCAGCGAGCTGTCATTGGCTATCTGGATGGCTCTATCCAATGTCAGCGTCAGCTTCTTGCCGGCCTGCACAGGGAGCAGGACGAGGCCGAGCAGCATGAGTAGGAGTCCCAGGCGTTTCATGGCTTCCGTTTGATGCGCACCTGCACGTTCATACCGGCCAGCAGACGGCTGTCTTGTCCCAAGCGGGCCTTGATCTTCACACTACCGTCCTCCTCGACCAAGGGATTGATTTCACTCACCCGTGCACTGACGGCATGTCCCACTCCGCCATAGAGCAGCACCTCCACCTCGTCGCCTCGGGCGATGGAGCCCAACTCGTTCTCCTGCACCTTGAACTCCACCTCCAGCGAACGCTCGTCGATGAGGCGGCACACGGGACCCGAGGTAGAGACCTGGTTGTGAGGCAGGGCGGTCAGATTGGCTATCACACCACTGAAAGGAGCCTTCAAGGTAGCCTCCTGCAAGGCGATGCGAGCGGCCTGCAAGTTGAGTTCCGCCTGCTCGTAGCCGCTCTTGATGCGGATGAGTCGCATCATCTCGGCGGGCACCTGGTCCTTCTTTTCGGGGTCTAAGCCTTGGCCTATCAGGATGTCCTGCAGATCGAGGGCCGCCTGCTGCAGGGAGGTCTCGCTCTGCCGGACGTTTTTCTCTTGCTCCAGCGTCTCCAGCTGGGCGATTTTCTCTCCTGCGGCTACGCGGTCGCCATTCTTCTTGTAGACCGCAGTGACCAGTCCGCTCGTGCGGAAGTTCAAGTCGGCATAGCGCGCAGCACTCACCTTACCGTTGCAGGTGAAAGCAATGCAGGTATCGGCTGAAGGTGCATCAGTGGCCTGAGGCACCACAGCAGCCGGAGAGGTGGTCTCGGGCATATCGACCGGTCGGTCACCCTCCGTAGAGGCTGTACGCTGGCAGGACGTGCAGGCCATTAGCAACAGAGACAGGTAAGTGAGTCCTTTCATAGGGAAGAGGAGCGAGATTAGTTGATCTTCAAGATGTTGGAGAATCCCGTCATGTCGAACACCGACTTGATGGCAGGCTGCACGTTGCGCAGCTGGAATGAGCCACCCGTAGCCGACAGTTTCTTGTAGACCAACAGAATGACGCGCAAGCCGGAGCTGCTGATGTAGGCCAGGTCCTTGCATTCGAAGATGACCTCTTTGCCGGGTTCCAAAATAAGACACCCGGCACGTGCCAAAACGGAAACGGAAATAATATCCACACGACCTAAGAAGCAAACCAAGTCTATACCATAGCAGAGACAAA